>CAIWAO010000038.1 GCA_903910745.1 uncultured Burkholderiales bacterium | reverse complement strand
CAGAAGAGGCCACGGCCCTGATTCTTAAGGCACGCGAACATTGGTTTGCGGGTCAAGAGTAACGGTCATGAAGAGGACACCCAAATATGACCAGTACAACAGTTGCCGAGTTTGCCAATGAACTCAAAAAACCAATAGATACGTTGCTAGAACAACTTAAATCAGCCGGAGTTGCTAAGACAGGCTCTTCGGATGAGCTAACCGATGCAGATAAACAAAAGTTGTTGGCATTTTTGAAAAATACAAATGGCACCTTTTCTGCGCCCGTAGAGCGGAAAAAGATTACGCTTGTTAAAAAATCTACAAGTGAAATCAAACAAGCCGATGCGACTGGCAAAGCTCGTACGATCCAAGTCGAGGTTCGCAAGAAGCGAACATTCGTTAAACGCGATGATGACGGGGCTGATGAAGTTCAAGAATCGCACGTACCCGCTGAATCTAGCGAATCATCAACTTCAACATCGCCCTCTGTTCAGGCTTCAATCCTTGATCAGGCCGAATTGGCTCGGCGTGAGGAGGAGGCTAGACGCCAAGCTGAGTTGATTCGTCGTCAAGAAGAAGAGCTCGCCGAGAAAAGAAGAGTCCGCCAAGAGCAGGAAGCTAAAGAACGCGCTATCCAAGAGGCAGCTATCAAAGAGAAGGCTGAGAAGGCCGAAAAAGCTGGTGCTAGCAAAGACGCTTTGGTCGACGAGCAGATGGCTATAGATGCTGAAAAATTGCTCGCTGATCAAAAGGCGGAGCAAGCAAAAGCATTGGCATTGGAGGATGAAAATCGTGCAAAAGAGTTAGAGGGAAGAAGAAACACTGCCCTTGCCGAGGCTGAAGCTATCCGGGCGATGATGAATGCGCCTGCACCTAAAAAGCCAGTGATTGTTAAAAAACCAGTAGCTGAGAAACCAAAAGAAAAAGAAGAAGTCTCTGGTAAGAAAGGAACTATACATAAACCTGCTACAGGTTCTGCAACTCCAGCAGCGGCTAAACCTGCTGCTGCCAAGGAAGGTCAAAAAGAGGTTAAAAGTGCGAAACTCTCATCTAGTTGGGCCGATGAGCAAGCTGCGAAAAAACGTGAAATTAAAACCCGCGGTGATGCAAGTGGCGGTGTAGGGCGCAACGCATGGCGTGCAGGACCCAGGGGTCGTAAGGACAGGCACCACGAGGAAGCCCAATCAGCACCTCAGGTCGTAGAACAGCGCGTGATTGAGGTTCATGTCCCTGAGACGATTACGGTTGCTGAATTAGCTCACAAAATGGCCGTTAAGGCATCTGAAGTGATCAAGCAACTCATGAAGCTTGGACAAATGGTTACGATTAACCAACCTTTGGATCAAGATACTGCGATGATTTTGGTTGAGGACATGGGACACAAAGCAATTATTGCTGCGCTCGATGATCCAGAGGCCTTTACTGAGGAAGAGGCCTCAGCGCATCACGGTGAATCTATTTCACGCGCACCCGTTGTAACGGTAATGGGACACGTGGACCACGGAAAAACATCGCTCTTGGATTACATCCGTACAGCAAAGGTGGCGGCAGGTGAGGCTGGAGGAATTACTCAGCACATTGGTGCATACCACGTAGATACTCCTAGGGGCATGGTTACCTTCCTTGATACACCTGGACACGAAGCGTTTACCGCTATGCGTGCACGCGGTGCTCAGGCAACGGATATTGTTATTTTGGTTGTCGCCGCTGATGATGGTGTTATGCCGCAAACAAAAGAAGCTATCAAGCATGCTAAAGCAGCCGGTGTGCCGATTGTTGTAGCGATCAACAAGATCGACAAACCAGACGCCAACCCAGACCGTGTTAAAAGTGAATTGGTCGCCGAAGAGGTCGTTCCCGAGGACTTTGGTGGAGAGTCTCCGTTCGTTCCAGTATCCGCTAAAACGGGTCAAGGTATTGAGGAATTGTTAGAGCAAGTTCTTTTGCAGGCTGAAGTTCTTGAACTTAAAGCACCAACAGATGCTATGGCTAAGGGTCTTGTTATTGAAGCTAGCTTGGACAAGGGGCGTGGGCCAGTTGCCACCATATTGGTTCAGTCGGGTACTTTAAAGACCGGAGACGTCGTATTAGCTGGGCAAACGTTTGGTCGTGTCAGGGCGATGCTGGATGAAAATGGACGTCCAATCAAATCCGCTGGACCTTCAATTCCTGTTGAGATCCAAGGTTTGACTGAGGTGCCGCAGGCGGGGGATGAGTTCATGGTCTTGTCTGATGAGCGCCGTGCAAGAGAAATCGCAACATATCGTGCCGGTAAGTTCCGTAACACCAAACTTGCAAAACAGCAGGCCTCTAAGCTTGAGAATATGTTCACAGATATGACATCTGGCGAAGTTAAGATGTTGCCGATTATTATCAAAGCGGATGTTCAGGGATCACAAGAGGCACTTGCTTCCTCGCTCCTTAAATTGTCAGGCGATGAGGTCAAAGTTCAAATGGTCTACGCCGCGGTTGGTGGTATCAGCGAGAGCGATGTTAATTTGGCTATCGCCTCCAAAGCGGTCATCATTGGCTTTAATACCCGTGCTGATGCGGGGGCACGTAAACTGGCTGAGAATAACGGAATTGAGATACGGTACTACAACATTATTTATGACGCTGTTGACGATCTTCGTGCTGCGATGTCTGGAATGCTCACACCTGATAAGAAAGAAGAGGTGATTGGTGTTGCAGAGATTCGTCAAGTCTTCAGAATTAGCAAAATTGGATCAATTGCAGGTTGTATGGTCACCAATGGTGTGGTCAGACGTGCTGCAAGGCTCAGACTTCTCAGAGATAACGTTGTTATCTTTACCGGAGAACTCGAGAGCCTCAAACGATTCAAGGATGATGTTCGCGAGGTCAAAGAAAGCTTTGAGTGCGGACTTAACATCAAAGGATACAACGATATCGTCGAAGGTGATCAACTTGAGTTCTTTGAGATCAAGGAAGTTGCAAGAACGCTCTAAGAGTGTTTGTTGTTCCGATTTCTCATGAGACATAAAAAGAGTTCAACTCCGAATCGCGGTTTTAAAGTTGCGGACCAAATTCAACGTGATTTGGCGGAGTTGATTGCCCGTGAATTAAAAGATCCTCGGGTTGGTATGGTTACTATTCAGGCTGTAGAAGTTACTCCGGATTATTCACACGCAAAAGTTTTCTTTAGTGTCTTGGGGAGCGATCCTAAAGTTGCACTTGAGGGGCTCAGCCAGGCGGCAGGATTTTTGAGAAATCATTTATTTAAAAAACTTCTCATTCATACTGTACCTACTCTGCATTTTGTGTATGACCAAACACCTGAGCGAGCTGCTGAAATGAGCTCTTTAATCGCAAAGGCGGTTTCAGAGCGCGCGTTGGATGATTGAGATTGATTGCAAATCAAAAAAATGGTGATCTTGGGTCTGCTTTGAATTTGAGGGCTAACAGTAGCTCTGTCAGATCCAAACGCTCACTTCATGGTGTTTTATTGTTGGATAAACCGATTGGACTCTCAAGCAACGATGCGCTTCAAAAGGTTAAACGGTTGTTTAGAGCTGAAAAGGCAGGACATACTGGAACTTTGGATCCGTTAGCAACTGGGGTTTTGCCTATTTGCTTTGGAGCGGCAACCAAATTCAGTCAAATGCACTTGGAGGCAGATAAGAGTTATGAAGCTATTGCGTTGTTGGGAGTTAAGACGACGACTGGAGATTCAGAAGGGGAAGTGTTAACTAGGAGGCCAGTATCAGTAAATGCTCAGGACATCGTGGATGTTCAAAAGCGGTTTACGGGTGCTATTGAGCAGATTCCGCCCATGTACAGTGCTTTGAAGAAAGACGGAAAAGCACTGTACGAGTATGCCAGAGAGGGCGTAGAGATTGAGCGCTCGGCGCGTTTGGTCACCATTCATTCATTGTTAATAAAAGACATAGGTGACAGTGTTGAAGGTGGAGTTGAGCAACGAAGGGTCTCCATAAAAGTGCACTGCAGTAAGGGAACTTACATCAGAACATTGGCTGAAGATATTGGAGAGGCACTGGGGTGCGGAGCCTCACTGGTGGCTTTGAGAAGAACACAAACGGGTTCGTTTGATGAGTCACTTTGTTTAACACTGGATGAGCTAACTCAGATGGACCCGCTTGAGCACACTCGCCATTTGATGCCGCCTGAGGTTCTTTTAAAGGATCATGAAGTCATCGAGTTAGATTCTTTTGAGGCGGGTAAGTTTTTGGCTGGGATGAGGCGCCGCGGTGATTGGCCAAACTGCGAAAAGGTTGTTGTGTATGGAACAAATCCGCGGGCCCTATTAGGGACCGCCCATGTGGTGGGGGGAGAACTGATCTCCCAGCGCTTATTAAATGCAAATGAAATTCAAACTATCTTAGATCAAACTTTAGAGAAAACAAATGACACGTCAAATTAGAAACATCGCAATTATTGCCCACGTTGACCACGGTAAGACAACCATGGTGGATCAGTTACTCAGACAGTCAGGAACTTTTGCTGAGCATGAAAAAGTTGTTGATACTGTAATGGATAACAACGCAATTGAGCGTGAGCGCGGAATTACGATTTTGGCAAAAAACTGCGCCGTAAGTTGGGAAGGTACCCACATCAATATCGTCGATACTCCTGGACACGCGGACTTTGGCGGCGAGGTCGAGCGGGCTTTGTCAATGGTAGACGGCGTTGTGTTGCTTATCGATGCTCAGGAAGGTCCAATGCCACAAACTCGTTTTGTGACTAAGAAGGCCCTAGCGCTTGGACTTCGTCCAATTTTGGTTGTGAATAAAGTAGATAAGCCAGGTGCAAGACCTGATTTTGTGGTGAACGCTGCGTTTGATTTGTTTGACAAACTGGGAGCAACCGATGAGCAACTTGATTTTCCAGTTGTTTACGCATCTGGAATCAATGGCTGGTCCTCTCTTGAGGAGGGCGCTCCTGGGGAGCAATGGGGTCCTGATATGTCGGCTTTGTTTAACACGGTCTTAAAGCATGTTCCTGCTCAAAACGGGGACCCACAGGCTCCTTTACAGTTGCAAATTTCCGCCCTTGATTTCTCCACCTTTGTTGGACGAATTGGTGTGGGTCGTATCAGTCAAGGAACGATCAAACCCATGACCGATGTATTGGTGATGGAGGGGCCAGACGGTAAGAGCATTAAAGGACGTATCAACCAAGTACTCACATTCCAAGGCCTTGAGAGAGTTCAAGCAGCAAGTGCTGGACCTGGTGACATCGTTCTCATCAACGGTATTGCAGACATCGGTATTGGTGTGACGATCACAGACCCGATCAATCCAGCCCCACTTCCGATGTTAAAAGTTGATGAGCCAACTCTTACGATGAACTTTTGTGTGAACACAAGTCCATTAGCAGGGCGCGAGGGTAAATTCGTCACGAGTCGTCAGATTTGGGATCGTCTGCAAAAAGAGCTTCAGCACAATGTGGCTTTGAGGGTTAAGGAAACAGATGAGGAGGGTGTCTTTGAAGTGATGGGTCGCGGTGAACTTCATTTGACTATTCTTTTGGAAAATATGCGCCGCGAAGGATATGAATTGGCAGTATCCAAGCCACGTGTAGTGTATAGGGACGTAAATGGTGAGCGTCATGAGCCAATTGAGATGGTGACAGCTGATATTGAGGAAGGTCACCAAGGCGGCGTTATGCAAGCACTCGGTGAGCGTAAGGGGGAATTGATCAATATGGAGCCGGATGGGCGCGGTCGCGTTCGTTTGGAGTACAGAATACCGGCCCGAGGTCTGATTGGTTTTACCAATGAGTTCTTGAACTTAACCCGTGGATCAGGCTTGATCTCAAACATCTTTGACAGCTATGAGCCCCATAAAGGTGAAATTGGTGGACGTAAAAACGGTGTACTGATCTCCATGGACGATGGTGAGATATTTACCTACGCTTTGGGCAAGTTAGATGAGCGTGGCCGTATGTTTGTGAAAGCAAACGATCCAGTTTACGAGGGTATGATTGTTGGAATTCACAACCGTGACAATGATTTGATTGTGAATGCTACAAGAACCAAACAGCTCACCAACTTTAGGGTCTCAGGTAAGGAAGATGCTGTAAAAATCACGCCTCCAATTGACTTAACTCTTGAGTACGGTGTTGAGTTTATTGATGAAGATGAGTTGGTTGAAATTACGCCTAAAAGCGTTCGACTGCGCAAACGCTTCTTAAAAGAGCATGAGCGTAAGAAAAACAAGTCCTAATTCACCTAGATCACCTAGAGCTTTTAAGCCCAGTACTGTCTCTATTTATTAGCCATGTCATCACCGCCTAAAGTACTCTTTGGATTTCACGCGGTGAGCGTGCGTTTAAAAACGCACCCTAAATCAGTCCTAGAGGTCTATGTGGACCCGACCAGGCGGGACGCCAGAATGCGTCAATTCCTTGATAAAGCCCGGGAAGCTGATGTCAGAATTATTGAAGCTGATGGGACAAGGCTCACAAAGTTGTGTTCTAGCCTTGGTCATCAAGGCGTGGTTGCCAGAGCTGAGGTAATTAACACTCAAAACAGTTTGGACGAGTTGCTCGAGAGCTTAGATCCCGCTACCCCAGCGCTTTTGCTGGTGTTGGACGGCGTTACCGATCCCCACAACTTGGGGGCCTGTTTAAGGGTTGCTGACGGCGCTGGTGCTCACGCAGTAATAGCCCCAAAAGATCATGCGGTCGGCATTAATGCAACCGTATCTAAAGTTGCGAGTGGTGCAGCAGAAACTGTTCCTTACTTCATGGTCACAAATTTGGCCAGAACAATAGGTGAGCTTAAGGAGCGTCAGATTTGGATCATTGGTGCAAGTGACGAAGCAACTAGCTCATTGTACCAATCCGATTTAAAGGGCTCAGTTGCGTTGGTACTAGGTGCAGAGGGTGCTGGCTTGAGGCAATTGACCCGTAAATCTTGTGATGCCCTAGTTAACATACCCATGTTAGGTGCAGTAGAGAGTTTGAACGTGTCAGTTGCCAGTGGGATTTGCTTGTATGAGGCGGTTAGGCAAAGAGGTTTTAGATGAAAGTTTTAATTAACCAATTAAAGTTAAAAAGGGGACATGTTTTGAAATTAAAGAATTTATTCGTCACAGCTTTTGCAGTCTTTTCTTTTGGCCCCGCTTTTGTTGCTCAAGCTGATTCGATGCCGACACAAATGCAAAGTGCTGCAGATATTATTGATTTACAAAAAATTGATACTGTGGTTGGTGCTGGTGCAGAGGCCAAACCCAATATGACTGTTTCCGTACATTACACGGGATGGCTTTACTCCGTTGGCACCAAAGATCATAAGGGCCAAAAATTCGATAGCTCTCTTGATAGAGGCCAGCCCTTTAGCTTTCCGCTTGGCGCTGGACGAGTTATCAGAGGCTGGGATGAGGGCGTATCTGGTATGAAAGTTGGTGGCAAACGAACTCTCATTATTCCTCCTCAAATGGGCTACGGATCTCGGGGCGCAGGAAACGTTATTCCACCCAATGCAACTTTGTTGTTTGACGTAGAGTTGCTGGGCGTTAAATAGATCCAAAGATCGCTGGATCGTTTTAGTGTGTTCACTGTCTGTGTTGGATCAAGTCTGTTTTGACAAACATGTTTTGACAGGCATATCTAATCTCTAACGAAGACTGATCATTAGTTTAGAAGCTTCTTCCCTGAGAGGGCTTCTAAAAAAACTATCATCTCAGACAGTTCTTTTACACTTTAATCAACGAAGCACTAATACATCTATTTTTGAGTGAGTCAGAACCTGGAGTGTCTCGCTCCCAAGCAGCAGTCTATTGATTCCATTTCTGCCGTGGGAGGCCATCACAATTAAATCAGCCTTTTTGCTGATCGCTGTTTTGATCAATCCCTCAGAGACTACGGATGATTTAACCACCAAAGTCTTGGCGTATACGCCTGCTTTTTCCGCATGCTTTTGAGCATTAAGCACAACCGTGTGAGCGGAGTCTTCAATCTTTTTCTTGAGCTCTTCCTTTTGTTTACCAGGAATTGAGATTGTTCCTTCGAATAAACTATGTTTAAGTTTTGGGATGATATTAACAATAGTCAAATCTGAGCCTAGTTGTAGGGCTAAATTTATTGCTTTAGTGCAAGCCATCTCAGATAGTTTAGATCCATCGGTTGCAACGAGAATGTGTTTATACATGCTGGGTCTCCTTTGTTTTAATTAAGATTTTGTGATCAGGCTATGCTTAGAATGCGCAGGCGCAAATCTAATCGGATCGATTTTGAATTGCTGCTGAAGGGGGCAAGGATCATCACTAAAACATTCATGTGTGGCAATACACTCATGGAAGCTTTGATTAGAGTCGATCGAGGTTTTCATTCTTTCACAGTATTGTACGGTGCTGGAGTTGCCTGGGTTGTGATGCGTTGTATTTGTCATTTGAATTCCTTGTCCATGTTTTGAAGTCAGTGAAAGATACCTAATTCTCGAATCAGACTGTGACTTCTTAACGCAGTACCAATACTGGCACGTGAGAGTGGGTTAAGACCTGCATGGTCTCACTACCCAAAATGAGTCTTTTAAAACCGTTTCTGCCGTGAGATGCCATCACAATTAGGTCAACCTTCTTTTTCTGTGCAAAGGTGATGATTGCCTCAGAAATGATGTTTGCTTTTACAATTGAAGTAGTAACGATAAGCCCTGATTTTTCGGCCTGCTTTTCAACCTTTGACAAAACCTCAGTAGCCTCATCCTCCCATTGTTTCTCAAGCATCATAATTTGTTGGTTATCCAGTGGGATTGAGCCTTCAAAATAAGTCTGAAGGTACCTAGGGATAACCTTTAGGGCAATCAACTCGGCGTCTAGGGTACTTGCAAGCTCAATAGCGCTTTTAACGGCCTTGTTGGCTAAGGTCGATCCGTCAGTTGTGACTAAAATTTTTCTATACATTGATGCTCTCCTAGAAGTTTTAAAATTTTGTACTTATTGTGATTTCAGTATATATGTGTCACTTTGGTAAATTCTTTGACTTATATCAACTAGGCTGAAATTAGAGAGTGCTAATCTACAATTCATGAACCAACCCTCCAAAAATTCCTCTGCTCTTGCTAAATCCCCAGGCGAATCAACTCACCCTAGCTCTAGCCCTACCTCGAGCCCCAGCCTTAGCACTAGTTTTAAGCCTCGACCTATTGCCTCACACCAAGAGGAGTGGTTCAGCGATTGGGAAAGCTTTAGTGAAAGGGTTGGTGAAACCCAGGCTCAAGCCAGGTCTGGTTTGGAGGTTGGAGAGCAAACCAAGTCTAAAAATCCAACCCTAGCAAACCCAGCAAAAGTATCCCAGGCAACAAAGACATCAAAGTCAACAAGCGAGGGGGTCTTTCGCTCTCAAATCTTTGTTGACGGCATGCACTGCTCGGCTTGTTCATTAAACGTTGAGAAGGCCATCAAGGCATTACCAGGGATTCAAAGTGCGCACGTCAACGCTGCCACAAGTAGGGCCGAGGTGGTCTGGGATGCAGGCACTGTGACTCCAGCAAAGTGGCTTGCCGCAATAGTCAATGCAGGCTATAGTGCCCGCCCCGCAAGCGACTGGCGCGAGGAGAAGGGGCGCAACAGGGAAGGTCGATTGGCACTTTGGAGACTTCTAGTTGCGGGATTTTGCATGATGCAGGTCATGATGTACTCTTATCCCACTTACATCTCCAATGAAGGGGATATGAGTGATGATGTGACTTTACTTCTTCGCTGGGCCAGCTGGGTTTTGACCCTGCCAGTGATTGTTTTTTCATGTACACCCTTTTGGAAAAATGCTTGGAGGGACATTCGCCGCTCACAAATTAGCATGGATTTACCAGTCGCTCTAGGTATATTGATCACCTTTATTGTCAGTACCGCCTCAACGTTTGATGATCAAGGTGTCTTTGGTAATCAAGTCTATTTTGATTCCTTAACGATGTTTGTATTCTTTCTTTTAGCCAGCCGTTGGCTTGAGGTAAAGATGCGTAACAAAACTGCGGGCTCACTAGAGATGCTGACCAGACGAATGCCTGCCTGGGTGGAGCGTCAAAACGGGCAAGGTGTCTTTGAGCGCATAGCAGCAAAAGATTTAAAGGTCTCTGATATTGTGAGAATACATCCAACAGAGACCTTCCCGTGCGATGGGGTTTTAATTGACCAACAAACATGGGTGGAGGAATCTCTTATGACGGGTGAATCTAAGCCTGTATTGAAAGAGATCGGATCAAGTGTACTAGCGGGTAGCCACAACCTTTCACAATCGGTCACCGTAAAAGTTAAGGCACTTGGCAAAGAGACCCGTTTTGCTGAAATTGTTAAGTTAATGGAGCAAGCCTCCCTCAATAAGCCTAATATCGTTTTAATTGCAGACCGATTCGCTACTCCCTTTTTGTGGGGAGTGCTTCTTTTGGCGGTCCTAAGCTCCTCTTACTGGGCAGTATTTGGATCGGGGGGGGCTGTGCAAGCGGTCATGGTCGGCGTCTCTGTGCTGATCGTCACCTGTCCTTGTGCGTTGTCTTTGGCCGCTCCGGCGGCGATGCTAGCGGCTACAGGGAATCTGGCTAGGCACGCCGTTTTTGTACGTGACCTCAATTCATTTGAGAAAATGGCAGGCATACAAACGGTGATTTTTGATAAAACCGGTACCCTAACCAGAGATGGCCAACAGCTGCAAGACATTTATACCCCAGAGGGGGTACTACATATCGCAAACGCCCCAAGCTTAAGTACAAATCAAGCTCTTGCATTAAAAACTGCGGCCTCCCTTGCCGCTCAGTCTTGGCATCCTTTATCAAGAGCTTTGTCAAAATCCCTGTCTGAGATGCTGTCCAACTCCTTGCCTGCACAAAAGTGGATTGATCCGAACTCTCAAAACAATTCTTTAGGAATAGCAGACTCAAGTCCCATCAGCGTTAAGGAGACGGCGGGTCAAGGCTTAGAGGGGCGTTCAGCATCAAATCAACTTTACCGACTCGGGTCCCTTGAATTTTGCGAAGCATTGAATACGAATGTGATCGTCCCGTCTCAGGCCCAATCCTCACAGATTCATTTTGCGGATGAAACTGGGTGGTTGGCAAGCTTCTCATTAAGTGAGAATTTACGAGAGGATGCAAAGGCAAGCATCAATGCACTGCGCGAGATGGGATTGAGCATAGAGGTGCTCTCTGGGGATCAACCTCGTTTTGTTGGAGAGGTGGCTCTTGCATTAAACATCCCTGAGCACGCCTACAAGGCTAAATGTACACCGTTTGATAAATTAAACAGAGTGGGGGAGTTACAAAAGTCGGGCCTGCATGTCGCAACCGTAGGTGACGGATTTAACGACATGCCAGCCCTCGCCAAATCGGATGTTTCTTTTGCTTTTGGTCATGCCGTTCCCTTTGCCCAGGCTAAGGCCGATGTTGTTGTTTTGTCCAATAAACTTTGGACCGTCACGCAGTCCTTGATGCTTGCCAAAAAAACGATGAGGGTGGTTAAGGGGAATTTCATTTGGGCAGGGCTTTACAACATAATTTGCATCCCGCTAGCCGTAATTGGATGGTTGCCTCCTTGGGCCAGTGGAATCGGCATGGCTCTTAGCTCAACGATCGTCATTCTTAACTCCTTGCAGCTAGCCAGGGCCTCAGCTTTAATAGAACCTTAACACTGAATCCTTATCATGGAAATTCTCTATCTTTTAGTTCCCTTATCGGTTGTGTTGGTTTTAATCATCTTAGCGGGGCTGTGGTGGGCAATAGAAAAAGGTCAATTTGATGATTTAGAGAGTGAGGGAGAGCGGATTTTGAGAGATGATTGATTTAGATCAACTAAGGTAAATATTGCTTTAGGCATACTATTTACAAGACTTTTAAAAAGGTGAGGAATGAATCAAGCTCTAAATTTAAACAATCCAAAGGCCTACAGCGACACGGTGGTTAGGCAATTTGCGATCATGGCAGTTGTGTGGGGTGTTGTTGGGATGTTGGTTGGCTTATTGATTGCCTCTCAACTGGCATGGCCCGAACTTAATTTCGGAGTTCCTTGGCTGAGCTACGGAAGACTTAGACCCTTGCATACAAACGCAGTCATTTTTGCGTTCGGTGGATGCACCTTGTTTGCAACAAGTTACTACGTTGTCCAAAGAACTGGGCAAACCCGGTTATTTGCTCCCGCACTTGCCGCCTTCACTTTTTGGGGGTGGCAGGCTGTGATATTGGCTGCTGCAATCACATTGCCACTTGGATACACAACGGGTAAAGAATACGCAGAACTTGAATGGCCAATTGATATCTTAATTGCAGTGGTGTGGGTTGCGTATGCGGTGGTTTTCTTTGGAACAGTTGGCATCCGCAAAGTCAAACACATTTATGTAGCCAACTGGTTTTACGGGGCATTTATTATTGCGGTCGCAATTCTTCATATAGTCAACAGTGCTGAGTCTCCAGCAAGTTTTTTGAAGTCTTACTCAGCATATGCAGGCGTTCAAGATGCGATGGTTCAGTGGTGGTATGGTCATAACGCGGTTGGATTCTTTTTGACAGCAGGTTTCTTGGGAATCATGTACTACTTTATTCCCAAGCAAGCTGAGCGTCCCGTCTATTCATATAGACTTTCAATTGTTCACTTTTGGGCCCTGATTTTCACATATATGTGGGCAGGTCCTCACCATTTGCATTACACGGCGTTGCCAGACTGGACTCAGTCTCTTGGTATGGTGTTTTCTTTGATCTTGTTGGCGCCTAGCTGGGGTGGAATGATCAACGGAATTATGACCCTCTCTGGAGCGTGGCATAAACTCAGAGACGATCCAATTCTTCGCTTTCTCATCGTATCTTTGTCCTTTTACGGAATGAGTACCTTTGAGGGGCCAATGATGTCAATCAAGACTGTGAACGCTCTCTCACACTACACAGACTGGACCATTGGGCACGTCCACTCAGGGGCATTGGGCTGGGTAGGTCTTGTCTCAATGGGATCGATTTACTTTTTAATTCCAAGGCTATTTGGGCAAAAGAAAATGCACAGTATTCCAGCAATTGAGTTGCATTTTTGGACTGCAACAATTGGAATCGTTTTATACATCGCTGCGATGTGGATTGCAGGTGTTATGCAAGGACTCATGTGGAGAGCAATTAATGAGGACGGAACCTTAACCTATACCTTTGTTGAAGGAGTTAAAGCGACATATCCATACTATGTGATTCGAGTTTTAGGTGGTGCACTCTACCTCTTTGGCATGTTGGTGATGCTTTGGAATGTGCTGATGACGGTGTTCAAGGGACGAGCAACTCCGATCTTGATCCCCACATTAAATGTTAGTGCCAGCCATTAAGGGACCAGATGATGACTAATAAAGAACACGACAACCTAAGCGGCGAGGCCAGCGGATTCTCACACGCCAAGATAGAGACCAATAATTGGTTGATGATTATTTTGATTTTGCTTGTGATCGCCGTTGGGGGTTTGGTAGAAATCGTCCCCCTGTTTTTTCAAAAATCAACCACCCAAGCTCTTGAAGGCGTCAAACCTTATAGTGCTTTGCAACTCGCTGGGCGCGATATTTATATAAGAGAGGGGTGTTACAACTGCCATTCTCAAATGATCAGACCATTTCTTTCAGAGACACTTCGCTACGGGCATTACTCTGTGGCTGGTGAATTTGTTTATGACCACCCCTTCCAATGGGGAAGCAAACGAACAGGCCCCGATCTGCAAAGAGTTGGGGGTAAATATAGTGATGAATGGCACCGTATTCATTTGAATAATCCCAGAGATGTGGTTCCTGAGTCCAATATGCCGGCCTATTCTTGGTTAAGCAAAAGCACCATAGAGCCAGAGGTGATGGCGCCCCGTATGCGAGCACTTAGACGGGTGGGCGTGCCCTATAGCGATGAGGAAATTGAGGGTGCAGCGCTTGCTGTGAAAGACAAAACTGAACAAGATGCGTTGATTGCTTATTTGCAATCCTTGGGTTTGGCGCTCAAATAAATTGGAGTTATTTAGATGGACATAACAACGTTAAGAGAGATAGCAACAGTGATGAGTTTCATTACTTTTATTGGGATTATTTTTTGGGTTCTTGATAAGCGAAAAACCAAAGAATTTAATGAGGCTGCACAACTTCCATTTTTGGATGAATAAGGAATTAAGATGAGTGATTTCCTCTCTCCCTTTTGGTCATATTACATCAGCGCAATTGTATTGGTGGGTATCTTTGCCTGCGCACTGCTTTTGTGGGTAACTTCAAAAAATAAGACCACCTCTGGACATGTAGAGTCAACCGGGCACGTCTGGGATGAAGACATTGAAGAGATGAACAACCCCTTGCCTCTTTGGTGGGTGGGACTTTTTGTGATCACTATCATTTTTGGACTCGGTTATTTATACCTTTATCCTGGACTTGGTTCCAACCCTGGCCAGCTTGGGTGGAGTTCAAGAGGTGCTTTTGAGGAAGAAAAAACCCTTTCTGCAGCTAATTTAGCACCCATATATGCAAAGTTTGATGCCATGAATATAGAGTCTGTTGCTAAGGATCCGCAGGCAAGGGCTATAGGACAACGGTTGTTCATGAACAACTGCTCACAATGTCACGGCTCAGACGCACAGGGCTCCAAAGGCTTTCCCAATCTGACGGACCGAGATTGGTTGCACGGCGGCTTGCCAGAAAATATTCAGGAGACTATCACCAAGGGACGAAACGGTATGATGCCGCCCATGGCTTTAGCGGTAGGCTCACCATCTGATGTTAAAGATGTTGCCCAGTATGTTCTGAGTCTATCAAACAGTCCCCATATTGCCCAGTCTGCAGAGAAGGGCAAGGCTAAGTTTCTATTGGTATGCGGTGCATGCCACGGACCAGACGCAAAGGGCAACACCGTGATTGGATCAGCCAATCTAACGGACAATATTTGGCTGCATGGAGTGGGGGAGAAGGCAATAGTTGAGATGATTGAAAACGGCAAGGTAAACCAAATGCCCGCCCAGGAGGGGCGCCTTACGGGTTCACAAATAAGGATGCTTAGCGCATACGTATGGGGACTCTCGAATGTGCCGAGTACTCAAAATGAGATGTCAAAGTAAGGTTGTCTCATCAGATTACTAAATTAACCAAATGAACTCGGGGGTACCCATTTGATGTATTCAAAACTCAATTTAATACAAAACATGGGTTCTCACTTTTGGCATATTAAGCAGTTCAAATCCTATGCGACGTATACCTCTTAATTTGCAGTTTAAGTTTTCAAATGACAGAAGCCACTTCTATAAATTCAGATTCGCCTAAAAGAATAATCCCAGTTTTTCCAATTGATTCTGCAGACTCGGGCGTTGGATCCACTCCCACAAGTGTCCCAAGTGTCCCAAGTGTCTCAAGTGTCTCAAGTGATCCAAGTGCAATGCATGAGACAACTACTTATTTATACAAGGCTGCACAAAAAATCTATCCCAGATCAGTGATGGGTAAGTTTGCTAAGTTGAGGTGGGTCATTGTTTTGCTAACCCAGATGGTCTTTTACGGCCTGCCTTGGATTGAATGGGGCGCTAGACAAGCCGTCCTATTTGATCTTGGAGCCAGGCGTTTTTACTTGTTTGGTATTCTTTTATATCCTCAAGACTTCATTTACTTAACAGGTCTATTGATCGTTTGTGCACTCAGTTTATTTTTATTTACTGCAGTAGCTGGGAGACTCTGGTGTGGTTATGCATGCCCACAGACCGTTTATAGCGAAATATTCATGTGGATAGAGCGTCGCATTGAGGGGGACCGAAGTGCAAGAATTCGACTGGATCAAAGTGCAATGAGTTTTGAGAAATTTGCTAAAAAGACTCTCAAACAAATTATTTGGATTTCACTTGCTCTTTGGACGGGCTTTACGTTTGTGGGTTACTTCACGCCTATTCATCAGTTAGGTCGTGAGTTGATAGCCTTCCAATTAGGTCCTTGGGAGTTATTTTGGGTATGTTTTTACGGATTCGCGACTTACGGTAATGCAGGCTACATGCGTGAGCAAGTTTGTATGTATATGTGCCCTTACGCTAGGTTTCAAAGCGCAATGTTTGATCCAGATACTTTGATCGTATCTTATGATGCGGCAAGAGGGGAACCTAGAGGGGGTAGATCAAAGCACGATGATCCAACACAGTTGAGCCTGGGAGCTTGTGTGGACTGTACCCTTTGTGTACAGGTTTGCCCAACCGGGATTGATATTCGAGAGGGACTTCAATACGAGTGTATTGGCTGCGGAGCATGTGCGGATGTGTGCGATACGGTGATGGAGAAAATGGGGTACCAAAAAGGCTTGGTCCGCTACGTTACTGAAAATGCGCTTGTCAAAGGATTAACTAATTCGCAGATGTGGGCAAGAGTTTTAAGGCCAAGAGTGTTGGTTTATACGAGCATTTTGTCAGTACTAATTTTCACAATTGGGATAAGCCTGTGGTTTAGAGTTCCTTTGCGATTTGATATCGTTCGCGACAGAGGCTCCCTTGCACGTATCACAGATCACGGCACTTTGGAGAATGTGTACAGGATTCAAATTATGAACGTAACCGAGCAGGACCAAACGTATCAACTCTCAGTTTCTGGTATTGAAGGAATCAATATTCATTCAAATACGACGATCAAAGTGGCGGCGGCCCAGTCGAGTTGGATACCCGTGCAGGTGGACATTCCCTATGAAGGAGCAGTTCAGGGATCTCATAAAATAGGTTTTGAGCTCAGCGCGATTGATCAAAATTACAAGGTCAGTGAAGCTTCTGTTTTTATAGTTCCGCATTAAACCAAGGTAGATGATGAACCCAAAAACTCAATTCTCAAATCCAATCAACCAAGAAGCTCCTAAAGATTCATCTAACGGAGTATGGTGGCGTAACGGCTTCGTTTGGTTGGTGCTTAGCGGTCCCTTGGTTGTCGTAGTTGCGTCATTTTTTACAGCCTCCCTTGCCTTTAGCAGTAAAGACATTATCGTATCTGACAACGACCCCAAGACCAGAGAGTTGGCCAACTACAGGAGTTTGGTTCCCGCTCAGACCGCTAGTTTTCACGCGGCCACTCCGGATTCAGGTTTAAGAGGGGTGCTTGATAAACCAGTCAAGGACGAGCAAGCTAACATCAGTCATATTCCCAAAAATGCCAAAGAAAGGGAGCCACTGCAATGAGCACCATCATCAAAGATCACCGGCTAATGTGGATTTTATGGCCCTCTTTTTTGATGGCTTGTTTTTTGGAGTTGTTTGTGTTTGCGATGATGGATCCACAGGGGATGGAGTTTTTAGGAAAACCTCTTGAGTGGTCTAGAAATACAGTTTATTCCGTATCATTTTTTCTATTTTGGGCGGTTGCAGCGACGTCTAGTGCTTTAACAACGCTATTGTCGCGCTCCCCATTTGAGATGAATAGGTGTCCACTGGAGGTATCAAATCGCCCGGGCTCTTGTCCTAAAGAGTCTTCTTGCTAATTAAAAACCAAACGCTGAGCACACACAGATCCTAAGTTCCTTAGATCCTTAGATCCTTAGATCCTTAGATCCTTAGATCCTTAGATCCTTAGATCCTTAATCGCAATGATCTTGTGAGTTCATAATAAGCTTGAGGGCATCTGGGTTTAATATTTTAAGGTTTCTTTGTTTTACTTCAACAATCCCTTCGTCTGCAAATTTAGAAAATGCACGACTAACGGTCTCCAGCTTTAGTCCAAGAAAACTACCTATTTCCTCTCTGGTCATTCTTAAAACCAATTCAGACTGGGAAAACCCCCTTGCATGTAGCCTTTGAACGAGGTTTAGCAAAAAAGCAGCAAGTCTCTCCTCAGCCTTCATGCTACCCAAAAGCAAGATGACGCTATTTTCACGGACAATTTCTCGGCTCATTATTTTATGAACATGATGCTGAAGGCTTTTGACTTCTAGGGAGATTTGTTCGATCCGGTCAAAGGGCATTACGCAAACTTCAGAATCCTCTAATGCAATGGCATCACATGCGTGGCGATCATTCATGATCCCATCAAGCCCGATGATCTCTCCAGCCATTTGAAAACCGGATACTTGATCACGTCCATCGTCAGTGGTGACTGAGGTTTTAAAAAATCCGGTACGGATAGCGTAGATGGATTTAAATGCAGTGCCACTTTGGAAAAGAAAATCGCCCCTTTTGATTTTTTTCCGGACTGCGACCAACTCATCAATTTTGTCTAGTTCTTGGGTGCTAAGTCCCATGGGCATGCAAAGTTCGCGCAGGTTGCAGTTCGAACATGCTACTTTTATCGAAGACGGGGTAATTGGAATCATGAGGGAATTATAAGGATAACTTTACTAAATGTGATGTATTTGATATACCTCAAAATGGTTTTTAAGGCTCTCATACATACTTAATTGTTAAAAATTAGTTTAGGAGCACTAATAAATGCCCTCGATATCAACCGAATTATTAGAACGATTTGATGTTCCAGGTCCAAGATACACCTCATACCCTACGGCTGACAGGTTTGTTGAGGCATTTGGCGCGGATCAACTAACCCATGCGCTTGATCAGCGTAAAAATGGGCTTGGAAAGGCGCTTGTGCCTTTATCGCTTTATATTCACGTGCCTTTTTGTGAGTCTTTGTGTTATTACTGTGCATGTAACAAAATTATTACTAAAAAATATGACACTGCAATAAACTACCTACATTTGTTGGAGCGCGAGATTGATTTGTACGTTAAACATCTTGGACTCAAGCAGGGGGTGTCTCAGCTGCATTTTGGGGGTGGTACTCCTACTTTTTTGAAGGATCAAGATTTAAAAAACTTAATGAATTTATTGAACGAAGTATTTGAGTTCACACCGGGTTGCGAGAAATCCATTGAAATTGATCCCAGGACTGTTTCTAAAAGTAGACTTGAGTTCTTAAGAGAATTGGGCTTTAACCGATTGAGCTTTGGGGTGCAGGACTTTAATGAGCGAGTTCAAAAGGCTATTCACCGAGAGCAGCCTTTTGAGGACGTAAGGCACTTAATGCAGCAAAGTCGTGCGGTAGGCTTTGATTCTATTAATTTAGATCTCATTTACGGATTGCCATTACAAACACCCAGCTCTTTTGAGTACACATTGTCCCAAGTCCTTGAGCTCGAACCCGAGAGGATAGCAATGTACGCTTATGCCCATTTGCCCTCTCGTTTTAAACCCCAGAGAAGAATCAACTCGGTTGACTTACCCGCCCCCCACTCCAAGCTTCATATGTTATCCAAGGCAATTGAGCAGCTGCTGGGTGCTGGATATGATTACATCGGTATGGACCATTTTGCAAAACCCAGCGATAGTCTGGCAGTCTCTAAGAGGAGGGGGACACTTCACCGTAATTTCCAGGGCTACAGCGTACAACCGGACGGTGATTTGATTGGCTTAGGGGTATCTGCAATTTCTAGGGTTGGAGCAAGTTATAGTCAAAATGCTAAAACCATCGACGAGTATGCAGACCTTTTGGAGCAAGAGCGTTTACCCATTGTTAGGGGTTTGACGCTTAATAGGGACGATCTACTGCGTCGCGCTGTGATTATGGCGTTGATGTGTCAAGGCACGCTTAGCTTTGAAGTCATAGAACTGGCCTTTCTTATTGATTTTCAATCTTATTTTGCCAATGAACTTAAGGCCCTTGAGTCAATGCAAACCCATGGTTTGTTAACACTAGACACTAAAAGCATAGAAGTTACTAAAAAGGGGTGGTATTTTGTGCGCGCTATAGCGATGGTTTTTGATAAGTACCTTACACTAGATGAGAACCGAGCTCGTTTTTCTAAAATTATTTGATGAATTCTTCGCTTTTGCTGACCTCTTTGTTGATGGGGGTTTTTGGTGGGCCTCATTGCTTGGCAATGTGCGGAGCAGCTTGCGTGGCCTTAAAAAACCCTTCATCCAAGGGGGCACCCAATAAGCTTGGTTTTTTTTTATTAGGACGCTTACTTGGTTACGCCAGTTTAGGTGCGTTGGCAGCAATTTCTGTTCAAGGTCTTGGGTGGCTAAGCATACATAGCAGTGTATTTAGACCTCTGTGGGGGCTTTTTCATGTGGCAGCTTTTTTTGTAGGTCTGGTCTTAATTTGGCGAGCAGATCAACCCATTTGGTTAAATACTTTTGCAAAAGAGGTTTGGGGTCGCGTCTCACAGCATCCTTGGGTGGGGCTCAGTGCTATTCCTCAGTTGAGTACCTTCATGCTAGGATTTGTATGGGCCTTACTGCCGTGCGGACTTCTTTATTCAGCAGTATGGGTGGCGGCTCTAAGTGCTAATGCTTTTGAGGGGGCGCTTGTTATGTCAAGTTTTGCGCTTGGGAGTGCATCCGTATTGGTCTTAGGCCCAGTTATTTGGCGTGTAATACGGACGGCTCCAAATTTAGTTTTACATCAAAGAGTGATTCATTTTAAGAGGTCTAATTTAATAGGAGGGATGAACTACGAATCACACAGTAATTCTTCCAAAACTTTTAAGTTATTTAGGCAAGAGCTTGGTGTAAGAATTGCAGGTCTGTCATTGGTTGTGGTTTCTGTATACGATTTATGGCAAGGTTTGGTGCAGGATAAAGCACCTTGGTGCGTTAGTGCGCTAGTGCGGTAGTGCGCTAGTGCGGTAGTGCGCTAGTGCGGTAGTGCGCTAGTGCGGTAGTGCGGTAGTGCGCTAGTGCGGTAGTGCGGTAGTGCGGTAGTGAGTTAGGCTATCAATCTGCTCATAAAACACTCTAGCGAAATAAGCCAAATACCTACGTCAAATGACTAAACAGTATATATTTGTAAAGATATTCAATCTGATGATATCCACCATAATTACCAATAATTACTAAAATATAGTAGTTGAATCATTAGAATAAAGTGGGTTTAAAAAAATAAACTTAATAAGTACTAATTCTAAAAATGGAATTTTGAACACTTTTGTATAATTGATTTCAAGATTATAATTATTTATGATTTGACTTGTATTAAAATATTGATTATTGATATCAATTTTAATAAAAATGATCGAAAACAATTCTTATATTAAATTTCTTAGCTCTTTTCAAAAACTAGAGTCCTCAAACGCTACTGCAGGATTGGATTTGGTTGGTGAGAGTTTGCTTGGGCACATAGCTGTAAATTTTGCCAAAGGTATGACTTTGACAGTAACTGAGTGTATGCGCATTGAAACAGTTGCCTCTCCTGCAACGATACACCGAAAAATATCTGAGTTAACTGAGCAAGGCTGGATTCACTACATCTATGACGGAGACAATAGACGCACAAAATATTTGGCGCCTACCACAAAAGCCGTTAAGTATTTTGAGAAAGTATCAAAGCTCGTTGAAAAGTCCATCGCTTGATGCTTGATTAAAAATAACTTATTGCCTATATTTATTGCGCGTACTTATTGCGCATACCCATAAACTATACTCGGCTGTATTAGTGCATGTAACGCACTTGATACAGCTTATGCATTTGAGTTTTCATGCTCGCTCACCCACTACTCTACCAATCGACTCAAACTGTGACCTCTTTTTTTCACCGCATATCGATATCTCCATCAGAATTTGAAATAAGTGCGATTAGAGCTCAAGGGGCCGGTGGCCAAAATGTAAACAAAGTCTCTAATGCCGTTCACTTGCGGTTCAATATCAATAGCTCATCACTTGGCCCTGAAGTTAAAAGCAGACTGTTATCTCTGAGAGACAACAGGATTAGTGCAGAGGGAGTTTTAGTGATTAAGGCTCAAGAATATAGATCCCTTGAGCGTAACAAGGCTCAAGCTATTGATCGGTTAATGGCCATGATCTCCTTGGTATCATGTCCCCCGAAGCTCAGAAAAGCTACAAAACCAACCCGAGCAGCGGTCAAAAAGAGATTGCTTGTAAAAGCGCAAAGATCAGAAATTAAATCAAGCAGGCGAGGAACGCTGCGGGATTAAAAAATCCCTAATCCCCCAAGCAATGCACCAACTCCAAGCAGCCAAAGTAAATGAATGCGGGTCTTCCAAACAAGCAATGCACTAACTATCGTTAAAGACCAAGATGCACCAAGGGACAAGAGTGAGGAGTCAATGTGCTGTCCCTTTTGAAGCAGCCAACCTGTAGCAATCATCAGGCCTATAACTATGGGAGCTAGACCTGCTTTGAAGGCGCGCACTCCTGGAAGTTGTTTGTTTTTATGACCCCACTGGGCAACTTTGTACATCATGACCGATGAGGGGAGCATGATCGCAATTAAACAGATAACGGCGCCAAATAACCCCCAAGACCAGGCTATCCACCCAGCTTGAATTCCACCAGCGCTATTGAGCCCAATGTTCCAGCCCATAAGAGATACAAATAAAACGTTGGGTCCAGGAGCGATCTGCGCAAGAGTAATTGATGAACTAAATTGAGCTTCGTTTAATAAATGATTCTCGACAACTAAATAACGATGCATATCAGGTGCGGCGGAAATTGCACCACCAATAGCAAGTACGGAGAGCTCGCAAAAATGAAGAAAAAGGTGTATCCAATCCATGGCACTGACGGATATGGAATAAAAAGTATCCGTGTTGCTCATTATTTAGGCTCCTGGGGATCTTGAGTCTTTTTATTCCTGTCGTTTTCTAACTCATTCATTTTTAACGTTTTTCGGTAAGCCACGATACAAGATGTTGAACCCAGCACAACCAACACAAAAAGCAAAGGGAGATGAAGTAGTGCGACCGCGCTAAAGGTCAGAGCCGCAATCAAAACCCCTAAAAAAGTGCCTAGTTGATTTTTTGAAAGCGCGCTGGCTAATTTAAGGGCGGTTGCAATAATCAGACCTGATACAACTGAGTTCATGCCTTTTAGTGAGGACTGAATCCATTGTTCATCTGATACCCCGGTGTAAAGCGCTGCAATAATCAAAAGTATGATCAAAGGAAACGTAATCAAGCCAGCGACAGCGACCAAAGCGCCACTAGCCCCAAACGCTCTTTGACCAATCATGACACCTAGATTTACGACATTAGGACCTGGGAGTATTTGAGCAACTGACCATTGCTCTACGAACTCCTCAGTGGTTAGCCATTTCTTTTTTTCAACTAATTCTCTTTGTACGACGGCTAGGACACCACCAAAACCTTGTAAAGCCAAAATACTAAAGGATAAAAACAAATCAAGCCTTGAGATTGGACCTGGTTTTTGAGCATGCAAATTTGTATGCTGTTCTCTTGTGCTTGACATACTTGAATTGACTCTATTCTGAAAAATTACCAAAAGATACTACTAGCCCTCCAATAATGATCAAACCGCCCCCGCATAGTATTGTTAAATTAGGGATGGATTTGAAAGTAATATAACTCACAATTTGCCAAACAACAAAAAGAGTTGCTATATACAATCCGACCACACGTTCAAAGGGCAGGGGAGCTAAATTGAGTATAAAACCATAACCAAAAAGCAAAATAGCTCCCAAAATCATGGGCATCAGCCTATTAAAACCAACGCGATCATAGATGCCTATTCTGACCAGTGCGTCACCAGTGGTTTCAAGTGTGGTTGCTACGATGAGCAGTCCAATAACGATTAGATAGCGGATCATGGATGTGTTTTAAAGTATTGTTGTGGTGAAGGCTTAAGCCCAATGATTCCAAAACTTGGATGATTTTTGAGCCTGAGGCGTAAATTGACCCATGAATTTTTATAGCTATTGGGTCTTGATAACGCCCCTTCATTTTAGCGTCTGTAAAAAATGAGTTTTAGGGATTTTGATCAAAAAAACTTAACTTGTGGATTAAGTTAGGGATTAAGTTATGGCTTAACTTATGGCTTAACTTATGGCTTAACTTATGGAATATCTTAAATGGCCCTAAAAAAGTAACTCATATGAACTATAAGATTACAATGACGAAAACAAACCCTCCAACTCATGAATGCCCCGCTTGATGTCT
>CAIWAO010000037.1 GCA_903910745.1 uncultured Burkholderiales bacterium | reverse complement strand
CCCAAAGCTGGCCCCCATAAAACTTTGAAACCACCTACGACTACCATCATCAAAGTCATACCAGATAAACTCCAATGTAAATTCTCAGGTGATACAAATCCTGTATTCAAAGCCGCCAATACCCCTGCTACTCCAGTTATTAGTGCTGATAATGCATACACAGCCGCTCTAGGTAACAATGTAGATATTCCGATGAACCTGGCTCGTTCTTCGTTGTCTCGCACAGCCTCTGTGATAGCTCCAAACCGACTTCTCAGTAAACACGCCAATAAAAAAATCACCACTATTAAAGTCGTCCAACAAATCATAAAAAGGACGCCAGGTTTAAGTAATTGTGAAACTGAAATCCCAAATAATGTAGAAGGCCATTCGATATTCATGCCATCAGCTCCGCCGGTTAAACCCCTTGATCTTGAGGCTGTTAGGTAAAACATTTGACCTATCGCAAGAGTCAGCATTCCAAAAGCTACACCGGGGACTCTAACAATGATTAGTCCAAATACTAAACCAACCAGAGTAATAATAAATAGGGTCAAAAAAATAAGTGTTTCTGCAGATGCCAAATGAAGTTGCAACATGATGCCGAGTAAATACCCAGCCGATCCAAAATAAAATGCATGACCAAAACTCACCATTCCATTTTGCTTAAGTAAAACTCCAATTCCAAGAGCAAATACAGCAAACACGATGGCCTGCGTAAATAAAGATAATATGGTGCCAGAGGAAACAAATTTCATCACCAGCACCCCAAACACCAGTGCCAAAACAGATGATAGTAAATCTCGTTTGAATGTCATGAAAACTCCAACTTTATAAGGAACTACTTTAAGTTCGACTTCCGGCTAGACCGGAGGGCTTCCAAATCAAAACTGCAACCATTAAAACAAATGGAAATAAAACAGCCGTATCGGGCAAATACACCGCACCAACAGCTTGTACCATTCCAAGAACCATCGCAGCGATGAAAGCACCTGCTAAAGACCCCAAACCTCCAATGACTACGACGACAAAGGAATCAATGATCACATCGGCACTCATTGAAGGAGAGAGCGACATAAAGGGCGCCGCAACTACGCCAGCTAATCCAGCTAAAGCGGTACCCAGCCCAACGACCCCTGCACTCAGCAAATCGGTATTCACACCTTGCATCGAAGTTGTAACGGGGTCGGTACTTGCGGCTCTGACAAACAACCCAATTTTTGAAAATCTAAGCCATAAGGTGAGCCCCAGCGCCACACTAAAGCCCACAAATATCACGCCAATACGGTATGCGGGTACAGGGGTACCAGCTATATCTACACTGAACGCTAAGGCCTGAGGACCTGGCACCGATAAATTACTTTTACCCCAAATAGTTTGGACCGAATCTTCAATCACCAATAACAAACCAAAGGTCACCAATACCACGGTCAACGGGTCTCGGTCTTGGAGCAATCGAAATCCGTATCGATCCAGCAATACTCCAAATACTGCCATTACAGCAGGAGCTAAGAATAATGCAACCCAAAAGTTACTGGCCAATGCTATTGAGTAACCAATGTAGGCGCCCATCATGTAAAGAGATCCATGCGCAAAATTAACGACTCTACGCAATCCGTAAATCAATGCCAAACCTGAGCACATCACAATAAGCAATGAGCCGTAAACCAACCCGTTGAATAAATTTATTGTTAACAAGTGAACTGTCTCCTATGATTCTTTGAATTGTCTACAGTGTCTACGCAGTCTCTATTGGCCCCATCGCTGAGTCCGGTGCCCCTAAAGCCATCCAACCGCCATCCACTGGCAATACAGCACCTGTTACGTAACTTGCGCTTGATGAAACTAAAAATGCAATCACCTGACCAACCTCTGACGGTTCAGCCATACGTCCCATCGGGGTACGCAGATTAATTGCCGATTCGTTTAAAGCACCTTGCTGAGCAAGTTTGGCGACCAGAGCAGTTTTTACATATCCTGGGGCGACAGCATTAATGCGGATACCTCTTCTTGCCCATTCACTTGCCATTGCGCGTGTGATGCCCAGAACTCCTGCCTTGGCTGCACAGTAGGCGTTACGACCAGGAATACCTCCAAAACTAGCTATAGAACCAATATTAACAATCGATCCTCTAACACCCTTAGGATCCCTGGGTTGTTGATTCATAACGGAGAGGACCTGCTGAGACATTAGAAAAGCACCTTTAAGATGAACCGATAAAACGCGGTCAAATGCTTGAATGTCCTGCTCAAGAGTGGGAAGAGTTTGATCTCCAATTCCGGCGTTGTTGACTAACGCGTCAATATGTCCGTACTTTGCTTTGATGCCAAGAATGCATTCTTTGACTTGCTCGGGTTGAGTCACATCACACTCCCAAGCGCTGTGCCGAGGGCCAAGGGAACTGGCTCTATGAGTGGCTAGTTCCTTGTTCATATCTAAAAGTGCTATATCCCAGCCATCTAATTCGAGGCACTGCGCAGTCGCCCATCCGATCCCATCAGCAGCACCTGTAATTACAGCAAGTTTGTTTTGGGTAAATGACATATGTCTTCGCTTTATTTCCAAGTCGGCATAGCAACTGATTTAATCAAGCGAGTTTCTTGTGCAGTGATTAGATGACCTGATTCTTTTAAATATTTTGGAAAATCTGGATGAGCGTCACGTTTTAAACAGCGCCGCTCATAGTCCGATAAATCGTCGTAACCCCATAAATGTACAAATTGATTAAGTGGTCCAACTACGCTTGTGTAAAAGCCTACTGGATGCCCCAATGTTTCAAGAAGTATAGGCAGGGCGAGTCGATTGAACACCTCAATAAATTCAGGCATCTTGCGAAGCGCAATGGTATAGGTGCGGTGATCAATCAAAGGCTTGTTGGTGTTCAACATTTCTAGACTCCTGCTAAATCTGCCAAATGGTTGCCTGTTACATACCCAAACGTCATGTTAGGGCCATGAGTAATACCTGCAGCCGGGTATTTACCCCCCATGATGCTTGAGCGGTCATTTCCAACCGCGTACAAACCCTTTATCAATGAACCGTCACGTTTTTTAACTTCACCGACCACGGTAGTTTGTATGCCGTCAAAAGTACCCAAGTCGCCCATAACTACCTTAACCGCATAAAAAGGTCCTCTGAGAAGGGGCGCAACACAAGGGTTTGGTTGGTTATCCGGATCTGCTAAATAGCGGTTGAATAAAGTGGTCCCCCGTCCGTACTGCTGATCATTTCCGTCCACAGCTCCTTGGTTATATTCACGTACTGTCTCCTCTAAGCCCTTCTCGTCGATTCCAGCATTTTGAGCCAACTCAGACAAAGAGTTTCCCGTGATTAAATAACCATTTCTAATAAATTTACCTATAGGCATTGGAGAGGGTTTAACAAAACCGAGACCGTATTTACCCAATGCAGTTTTATCGCAAATCAACCACATCACAGTTTCGGGCTCTCCTTGGCAAGCTCTAATGAGTGCAACGCCTACATCATGATAGGAATTCGATTCATTGATGAATCTTTTCCCACTTCTAAGAACCCCTATCACACCCGGTTTATAGCGGTCAAGGAGGTGAGGAAACACACCAATCTCACCTTTACCGTAATCAACTTTGGAGACCGGAATCCAAGCAGCGGAGTCTGCGTAGCGAACTGTGGTGTCCGCGCCTGCTGCCTCAGCTATCAGAACGCCGTCACCAGTATTAGATTTGGGTGTAGGTGATAAGTGCTCTCCACCGCTGTTGACATGGGGGTAGGCTTTGGCTATACGTCTGATGTCATGAGGAAATCCGCCGCAAGCCAATACAACTCCAATACGAGCTTTAATTTCATGATCGGCAGCCGCTCCGCCTAATTGAACTCCGACCACTTGATGGTTTTCTATCAAGACTTTTTGAGCAGGAGTCGATGTCATGATTGGTATCCCTAAATCAAGAGCGGATTTCGCCAAACGAGCTGCCAAGGCATTTCCACTTGTGACTTGAATAGCGCGTTGATACAAAATCAATTCTTTGATGTGATTAATCAGTCTTTTGGCAACATACAAGAATGAGGTGAATGATTTAGTCACTCGAAAGAAATGTTTTAAATCAGCGTTTGAGGAATTGAACATCATCCCCATAAATGTAATTGTCTTAAGGGGTAATTTCAATCTGGGCATATCCTTGCCAAGACCCCGGATATCAAAGGGCTGGGCAAGAATGGATCGACCTATATCAGCTCCACCAGGGACATTAGGGTGATAGTCTGGGTACATTGTTGGAATAAACTTCATCTCAGTCTCACGCTCGAAGAAGTCCACCATTTTTGGACCATTTTCAATAAAAGCTTCAACATAGGTTTTATCGTAAAAAGCACCTGTCTCCTCAACCATATAGGTATGAACAAACTCTGCACGGTCGTTTGGATTTTGTTTTAAGCCGTGGTGGTTTAGAGGTATCCACAAGACCCCCCCCGACAAAGCTGTTGTTCCACCAAAAACGGGTTCTTTTTCAAGAACAATTACGTTTAAGCCACGTTTTTTAGCTGTGATTGCACAGGAAAGCCCAGCCGCACCTGAACCCACAACGATTACGTCGCATTGAGAGGGGATAGACATTTGCATGACTCCTTAATTGAATTAGTTATATCCAGGCCTGGGCACCATGTCCATCAACATACACTGCATGCCTCCATCAACTACGATTTGTGCGCCGTTTACATAATCCGAGCGTTCGCTTGCCAAAAACATTACAGCGTTTGCTATATCAATTGGCTCACCCACACGACGGCTGGCCGTGACTGCGGCCCTTCTTTGCTCAAAGCCTGGTTCTTCATAAAATTTTGCAGATAAAGCAGTACGAATCATTCCCGGACAAATTGAATTGCTACGAATACCTTGAGGTCCCCACTCGACTGCCATTTGGCGAGA
Organism: uncultured Burkholderiales bacterium; assembly: GCA_903910745.1. Classification (GTDB taxonomy): domain Bacteria; phylum Pseudomonadota; class Gammaproteobacteria; order Burkholderiales; family Burkholderiaceae_C; genus Limnohabitans. The sequence goes on along the minus strand of CAIWAO010000037.1, from coordinate 2,937 downwards.
CATTTGAAGAACGGCTGCTTTACTAGCGCTGTAAGCACCACTTGCTGACTGAGGAAATAGTCCCGAGATAGAGGCAACATGAACAATGCTTCCTCGCCCATTAGATTTCATTGAATCTGCAAATGCGCGAGCACATAACAAGTAACCAGTTAAGTTCACATTTAAAACATGTTGCCAGTCATGCAAACTCACTTCACTCAGAGAGCCCGCAAGCAGTAAACCCGCATTATTAACAAGTACATCACAACGGCCCCAATGGGACAAAATGTCCCGAGCAACAACCGTTACTTGTTCAGAGCTACTGATATCACATTGCAGTGGGAGAACAACTCCTCCTTTTGCAGTTAAAGTATCTGCTCCAATTTTCAACGCATCCGCGTTTTGGTCTAGCATTGCAACAAGCGCTCCTTGTTCGCATAACAACTGCGCAACAGATGCACCTATCCCACTTGCAGCACCAGTCACCACACAAACCTTACCAGCCAAACTGAGCCAGTCCTGTCTTGCATCCATCTGTGCAGTCTCCTCATTTATTATTTATGCATCATTATTCAAAATAAGGATCATAAATACTTTGACTAATCAAGCCAAATACAGGACAATTCGTGCAAATTGAGGATTCAATATGGCCAACTCTCGGGTTATCCCTAACTATGATTTATACGGCGAAGAGGCAACACCGGGATGGAGCAGCTCCTTTAATTTCGAGTGGATTCCTCAAAGATCTAAGATTTATAACTGGTCTATTCAACCTCATCGTCACGACTCTTTTCTTCAAATATTGTATTTAAAAAAAGGTTTCGTAGAAGTACAAATCGATGATATTAAAACCCGAGTTGAGGCACCCTGTTTATTGGTTATACCTTCGGGACACGTGCATGGATTTAACTTTTCCAAAACCGTTGATGGTCCTGTAGTCACTGCAACTCAAAAGTCTGTGGAGTCGGTTGCTGCCGCGGTTATGCCTGAATTACTTGATACCATTAGAACTCCTCGAATCTTGTCCCTACAGTCCGAGATGCGCTACATAGGGCAATTGATGCCTTTGTTTTTAGCAGTAGAACAAGAAGCTCACACACACGCTATAGGTCAAATGGCGGCGGGCATGTCTCTCTTACTAGCCATACTTGTACAAGTCAATAGAATCACAAAACTATCGGGCCTCTCAGACTCCCAAACGCATCACACCATTTCAAGAAAAGCTCGTCAAATTGAAAAATTCAGAAGTCTTGTTGATCGAGATTTTAAAAAGCAGCATTCACTAAAGATCTATGCAAACGAAATTGGTGTCACGGTTGGACATTTATCTCGTCTTTGCAGAGATGTACTGGGACGCTCTAGCCTGGAGGTGATCAACGCACGTATTATTCAAGAAGCAGAGCGTGAATTGGTTTATACCACGGTCTCAATTCAACAACTTAGCTTCGAACTTGGCTTTGAAGATGATGCGTACTTCACTCGTTTTTTCAAAAAGCACACAGGAGTAAGTCCTAAAGTATTTCGCTCAAACTACTTAAAAAAGATCAATCAAGATGATGCTTTAGGATAATCTTTTCAGCCCATCCTTGCCAACAATCCACCATCAATTGCTAGTACCTGGCCATTCACAAATCCGCCACCAGGTGACACCAAAAACAGTACGACGGGTGCGATATCCTCGGGTAATGCCCACCTACCCGCAGGTACATTGTTGAGCAAATAGTCCTCAAAGCCAGGGCGTTGTTGCAAACCTATAGTGAAATCAGTTTTAACAAAGCCTGGAGCAATTGCATTGGCATTGATACCTTTTGGGCCATACTCAACTGCGATAGATCGAGCTAGGGAAGCCGTTGAAGCCTTAGCAGTGGAATAAGCTGCAATCAAGGGCATAGTTGCATGTCCTGACACAGAGGACATCATCACGATACGACCAAATCCCTTTGATACCATGCCTGGTAAAAACGTTTGACTGCAATTGAATGCTCCGTTGACGTGTACATTCATGATTTGTTGCCACTCTTGTGGAGTCATATCTATCATTGGTTTGCGGTTTTGATTACCTGCGTTGTTAACCAATATATCCACATATAGCCCTTCACCCTCAAGTCTCGCCCTGCCCTGTTGCACCGATTCATGATCAGACACATCAAAGGCTAGGTATGAAGCCCTGATTCCTTCAGCTTTTAATTTGTCAACACTCTCGATACAAGCACTCTCATTTAAGTCATTGATGATCACTTGGGCACCCGCCCTTCCCAGTGCTGTTGATATGGCCAATCCAATACCCCTTGCAGACCCTGTTACCAGCGCAGTGCGTTCATTTAGGGAGAAATTAGTATATAAGTATTCTTTAATCATAAAGCCACACCTCTTTATAGGAATTTCAAATAAAATGGAATGCTATTCCACTTTTGAAAATTTTTCAATAGAATGCTCCCATTACAACAAAAGGCTATCCCATGAAAGGCGTGCAGGAGAGAACTTTAGGCATATTGGAGCTATTGGCCAAGCACGCAGAGGGTTTGGAGCTCGCATCAATTGCTGACAAGCTCGGTATACCGAGAAGTGCCGTTCACCGTTTGTTATCTGATCTGGTCTTATCAGGATATGTTCGACAGATAAGGGAGCACGGCGACTATATGCTAAGTACAAAGTTGGTCTCACTTGGCTTGACCTTTTTAAGCAATAGCGGAATCGTCGATATTGCACAACCTCTGCTTAACCGTTTGGCTGAGATTTCTGGGGAGTTGGTTCGACTATCTGTTGTAGACGGGGAGAGATTGACATGGGTAGCAAGAGCACAGGGAGCCAGACAGGGTTTACGGTATGACCCAGATATGGGTGCAGATGCCAGGTTCTCATGTTCATCCTCAGGATGGGCTTTCATGAGCACATTCAACAACGATGAGGTCATTAAAAAAGTATCAACTCAAGGATTTGGCAAAGTCGGCGACTTTG
>CAIWAO010000036.1 GCA_903910745.1 uncultured Burkholderiales bacterium | reverse complement strand
TGAAGAGCTCAAAGCCGATCTTCAAAAGGTTGGTTATGTGTTTCAAAGCCAAACCGATACTGAGGTGATCGCTCACCTGATTGATAGTTTATACAAAGGCGATCTGTTCAAGGCTTTAAAGGAAGCATTGCCAATGCTAAGAGGTGCATATGCACTTGCCATATTTCATAAAGATGAGCCCAATAGAATTGTTGGCGCCAAGTCCGGTTCACCCCTTATATTGGGAGTTGGTCTTGATAAAGCTGGTAAAACCAATGAAGTGTTTTTAGCAAGCGACGCGATGGCCTTAGCGGGTGTGACCGATCAAATTGTCTATTTGGAGGAGGGCGACATCGTAGATGTTGCCAAAGGGTCCTACAAAATTGAGGATAAAAACAGAAATTCTGTGATTAGAGTTTTGAAGACGGTTACCGCCCACAGCGGCGCAGCCGAACTCGGTCCTTATACGCATTACATGCAAAAAGAAATATTTGAGCAACCCAGGGCTATTGCAGATACGCTTGAAGGTGTTCAAGCTATCGTGCCAGACCTCTTTGGGGATAAAGCGGAGCATGTGTTTGCGCAGATCGACAGCGTACTCATTTTGGCCTGCGGTACAAGTTACTATAGTGGTTGTGTCGCTAAATATTGGCTTGAATCTGTTGCAAAGATTAGCACACAAGTTGAAATCGCAAGCGAGTACCGTTATAGAGATTCCGTACCTAATCCCAAAACTCTGATTGTCACAATCAGTCAATCAGGAGAGACCGCAGACACGCTTGCAGCTTTAAAGCATGCAAAGAGTTTAGGGATGATGCACACTTTAACTATTTGTAATGTCTCCACTTCAGCAATGGTTAGAGAGTGCGAGCTAGCATATGTCACCCGTGCAGGTGTAGAGGTAGGTGTAGCGTCTACAAAAGCGTTTACGACTCAACTCGCTGGACTTTTCTTACTCACACTATGTGTAGCACAATCCAAGGGCAATCTGAGTGCACTCGAGCATGAGCAGTTCTTAAAAGAGATGAGGCACTTGCCTGTTGCCTTGCAGGCAGTACTTGCGCTTGAGCCTCAAGTGATGCGTTGGGCTGAAGACTTTGTTTCTAAAGAGAATGCACTATTTTTAGGTAGAGGTACCCATTACCCAATAGCGATGGAAGGAGCGTTAAAACTCAAGGAGATCACCTATATTCATGCCGAGGCTTACGCCGCGGGAGAGTTAAAGCACGGACCATTGGCTTTGGTGACTGATGCTATGCCTGTGGTTGCTGTTGCACCTAATGACGCACTTATAGAAAAACTTAAAAGCAATCTTCAAGAAGTTCGTGCCAGAGGTGGGGTCTTGTATGTGCTTGCAGATTCAGACTCGAAAATTGAAAATGCTCCTGGAATTCACGTTATTAGGATGCCTGAACACTATGGACTGTTATCTCCGATACTCCACGTAGTTCCTTTGCAATTGCTGGCTTATCACACCGCTTGTGCAAGAGGTACTGATGTGGATAAACCTAGAAATTTAGCTAAAAGCGTTACTGTGGAATAGGTTTCACGCAAAACATTCTTGCTGACTTCGGACAATGACCAGTAATTTATTTGCTGAGTGAAAAAAATCGCTCGAGTTTTTGATGTCATTAAATACAATTTAAAATTGCTGGCAACCATGTTTCGGACATTGAAGAACTAGTTAGCAAAGAAAACCATTGATAATTTCTAACTAACTTGTTATATCCGCTGTTGTTACTATTAAATTGGCTAAGAAAAACAAGCATTTAAAGAATTCAATATCACAAATAGGAAAATTAATGACTACAACAAAATATACGCCACCAAAAGTATGGACATGGGATAAATCCAATGGTGGAGAATTTGCAAGTATCAATCGACCTACCTCTGGTGCAAGAGTGGAGCAAGAATTACCAGTTGGTCCACATCCCCTTCAACTTTACTCGCTTGGGACGCCAAACGGCGTAAAGGTAACGATTATGTTGGAGGAGTTGCTTGCACTTGGCCATTCAGGAGCGGAATACGATGCCTGGTTGATTAACATCAGGGACGGTGCGCAGTTCGGATCTGGATTTGTTGAGATCAATCCAAATTCCAAAATACCAGCCTTACTTGATCGCGGGATAACGAAACCGATAAGAGTTTTTGAGTCTGGATCGATCTTATTTTATTTGGCTGAGAAATTTAATGCTTTCCTGCCAAAAGATATTCAAACTCGAACTGAGTGTATGA
>CAIWAO010000035.1 GCA_903910745.1 uncultured Burkholderiales bacterium | reverse complement strand
GGGCGATTAACTCAGCGGTAGAGTGCCACCTTCACACGGTGGAAGTCACATGTTCGATCCATGTATCGCCCACCAAAAATAACTTAATCCAATTAGTCACTTACAGCAATGTCGGTGTTTTTTTATGTTTTAAAAAGTGGTATGGCCTATCTATACCACTTTGAGGGGATATTTCTACTGTCTAACAACAGCATCAAAATGCCATTTTTAAGCCAGCTTGTTTTAATACAGCGTTGGCCGTATGCCTGGATTTAATTTTACTATCGACGAGAAATCTAAGGTTAGTGATTGGTGAATATCAAATGTCGTGATCTCACTTGCCATGCCTCTTAAAGGAATAACCACTTTCAAGAAGAAGTCGAATCAATTCGGGCGTAAAACTAATACCCATTAACTGACTGCTGTTGCTTGGGTCAATGAAAATTTTCTAGCAAGTACTTAGTATGAAATTTCACCGGCATCAAGGTAATCGTTTTCCGTTAATAATTCGGGAATCATCACCTCTAGTTTTTTAGAGAGCTCTTGCATTGTTTCTGCCTCAGTGGCAAGGCCCGGAACATCATCTGATGTTGCAACCCAAACTTTGGCCTCATCGTCCCCTTCTTCAGCGCGATTCATAACTGCTCATGCAACATGGGAATTGTTTTTTAATATACAGATGCCCCGTTTATACCTATTGCCTCCCCATGAAGAAGATACTATGCTCACACCATGTGAGCATGAAGTCAAGGTCGTTGGTTCGCGACTAGTCGCCGGGCTGAAGTCGTTTAGTGCCAGATGGTTTGATCTACATTCGTAATTTGGACTCGATTTTTCGAGAGGCCTAGGAATAGAAATCCTTAACCGATATACGTAATTTGCGCTGGCTATTTCAAATCTCGATAAAAGTTTTCGTGCGGTCCAACTGCTTCGAGGTATACCAATTTAAGCTCCTCGCCGATCGTGTAGCCCAGCAAGTAAAGCTGTCCCTGACTTCGAAATTTATAAACATATAAAGCCGCCAAGTCACCTTTTTTCTGATCCCCAATTTTTGGAGAAGTCTCTACGGCGCTGACTGCCGCGTCTACATCTGCAGCAACGTTGTCATGAAGCTTCTTATATTGACGAGCAAATCTACGTGTTTGGACTGCCTGGTAGCTCATGCGCGGCTACGGGGCTGGAAAGGAATCGCATCGCTACGAGGCTCTTTCATTGACGCTAAAGCTTGCACGACAAAGTCAACCGGCAACTCTGGGTTGTCGATCGCAGTTCGCCCAACACAGGCCCAAAACTCAATCTGGCCTGCAATCGTGCGATGTTCAGCTTTGGCTTCGTTTTTCGCTTGCTCGTATAGCAAGTTGTCAATTCTTACTGGCATACCCATGTTAAAACTCCTTTGCTACAAAAGTAGCTAATTTTACGATATTCTGCTGAGCTTCACAATCCTAAGCGCAGCCATAGCCAAACAAATGACCAGTGCTAAGTAGTCTGCGAATGACATGATTTTCCGAGGCTCCGGACTGTATAGGAAACCCGAGGCGACTCACTAGCTACTACGGGCGAGGGCGTCGGACTTGTATAAAAAATTTGCAACTTACGCATCCTACGTCGATGCCAAGATCAGAACTCTATACGCTTTGAAGCACCCGATGAATTGTCAGTTGGCTAAAGTGAGAGATCAAAGCGCACAAGCGTAAAGAGTCTTTACGCTTTTATTTTTAATAGTTATTTGAGGACGTAAAAACAATAATTTTTTCAGCTGTTATCAATACTACGAGCATAATACTTTGGCGCCGGTAAAAAATGGTAAATTATTGATCACTATAAAGAAATTGGTGAAATGCAGGAGTCTTCACACGGTGGAAGCCACATGTTCGATCCATGTATCGCCCACCATCTCGATAAGAATCAATAGTAGTTGAACAACCAAATTATCATTTACGATTACAATTAACTAGCATAGACTCTTATTCATGCCTAAATCTGTTTTTTTCTGAATTTAAAAAACTGCTACATTTATAAGTGACATTGGTTGACTTGGAGGTAACTCTTTTTCGCAGTTCATATTTCAAGCAGATTTCTTTGATGACTTTTAGTTTCTTTAAGCTGTTCACTTTAATTTAGGAATTTGCATAATGTTAAAGTCGCCTAGGTGTGTTCGCCTTTCGTCTTACCTTTATTTTTCAACCAGCCAATAGGAGGTGATGGTGGTTATTTGGAGACTTTTGAGACGTTTAATCCTAAGCTTATTCAGCTTTGTGGTGATAGGTCTGATTGGATTGGTTGGATTTTACTTTTGGGTTAACTATAACGATAATTTTCATGCCGTCCAAGACGGAGTTGTTTATCGTTCAGCTCAAATGACTGCTGAATCGCTTGAGAAACATATTGAGTCTGAACACTTTCAAACCGTGGTGAATTTGAGAGGCTCAAATCCTAATCAAGAGTGGTATCGATCAGAATCTAAGCTTCTAAACGCAAAAGGTGTGCAGCTCATAGATATACCTTTGTCTAGCTCATCTCGCGTTAAACCAGATCAGGCAAGAGCCTACATCGATTTAATCGCCAATTCACCAAAGCCTGTCTTGATCCATTGTTTAAACGGCTCTGATAGGACAGGTTTAATATCAGCCATCTATTTGATGCAAAACGGTATTGACGAGATCACAGCATCTAAACAACTTGCTATGACTTATGGCCACTTTCCTTTTGGTCCCTGGGCAGATACCAAGGCGATGGATCTAAGCTTGAAGGAATTTATTTCTACTTTGCAGCCCGGCACAGACTAGTACAAACAACTAGACTTTAGAGATATATGCCATCTACTGACTTTGCAAGTTTTGCAAGATCAAAATAGCAATTTGGATTAGAGCAAGTAATGCAAGGGGAGAAAGATCGATTCCTCCAAAAAGGGGGAGAACTTTTTGGATCGGTCTAAGCATTGGGCCGACTAAGCGTGTGAATATGTAGTTGATGGGGGAGTCTGGATTAATCCAAGACATCACAGCGAAAACCAATACCAATCCGTTTAAGCATGAAAGACTCATCTGAATGAGCTCAAAAACAGAAAGCTCAAAGAGGTAGCCTAAATTTAAAGGTCCTGTTGCCAAGAGCCACAGTATTGTGGTTTTAATAAGAATAATCAAATATGCGCCAATTAAACTTGCCGTGTCCAACTTGCCAATTGCAGGAATAAATCTACGAATGGGCAGAACTAACCAATTTGTAACCGCAAAAACAAATGGTCCTAGCGAATTGCCAGAGGCTGGGCTTAGAGAGATATTTTGGAAATGAAACAATAATCTTAAAAGGCAAGTACCTGCAACCAATCCCTCTATTATTTGTAGGATGAAGCCAAAGATCTGATAGAGCATTTGGTTTAAGTCTTAGGGATTGAGATTACAGATGTTTCCTCATCATTAGGAACAACTAGATTTGACTGCTCAAGAGTAGGGGATAAAACTGGAGCTGGTTTGCAATCAAAACATATGAACATGGTAGAGCCAAGCATTCTCTTAAATGAGCCGTCTGATCTTGGCTTATGGCGACCGCATTTGATGCAGCTCATGGTGTCTATAGATCTCCCGCCGGTGCCAAAAGGGGACCCGCCTTTCTTGGACTTATAGCGTAGCCCGTCGTTTCTAATTTGGGTGGTATCGTCGCGGGCCATAGCTTATTTTAACACCCTAAGTGAATTTAAGCAATAAAGTAGATTGCTTGGCCAAGGATTCCTTAGCGATTGGTTGAGGCTGAATCTTGAAAGTTATTTGGTATTTCTGCTTTAAGTGATTTAGCGAGTTTTTTGTTTTCCGCCTCATCAATGGGGACTCTTCGAGCCCCGTTAAAACGAATTGACCAATAAGCATCTCTCATATCTTCAATTCGAACTTTGTAGCCGGTTCGAGGGGAATGAATAAACTTACCATTACCAAGGTAAATGCCTACATGACTAAAAGTATGTTTCATCGTGTTAAAAAATACCAAATCGCCAGGCTGGAGTTCAACTGGATCAATTTTGTCAGTAACAGACGCTTGTTCCCTTGCGTTGTGAGGCAAGACGATTCCAATTGATTTCTCGTACATAGCACGCACAAAACCGCTGCAATCAAAACCTGATGACTCGTTGGTCCCGCCCCGGTGATAGGGAACCCCCAAAAGTTGCATAGCATTTGCGATTAAAGTGGAGGCTTGAGCGGACACTTTTTGTTCTGCCGAGCTCATACGATCAAGTAGACCCTTATCGACTTGGTTGCGTTGATCGTTTTGTGTGCTTGAATTGACCGCCCAACAAAGGGGCGTTAAAAGAGTCAATACACAAATTAAAAATTTGTTTTTCATTAACTTTTTTTATTATATCTCATTGTTTTTAATCAAAAATGACTAAAATTTGTCAATGTTTGAATAGCAAGCTTTTCTTTTGAAGTAACTAAAAAAGGGGTTGGGATGATCTTAAATGCAGATGAATCTCAGGTTGTTATGATAGATTTCTCTTCTAAGTTTTTAGAGAACTTTGATAGCACTAATCAATTTCTGGGCTCAGCAACTAAGCTCGCTCAGATTGCAAAACTCTTAAAGGTACCAGTTTGGGGTGTTGAACAAAATCCTGACTTTAATGGGCCAATGCATGAAAAAGTTAGATATTCATGTCAAAAAATAATACCAAAGTTACACTTTGATGCTTGTGAGGAGGGTTTAATTGATCTTTTAAGAGTTCCTACTAAAAACCTAAGCCACGGAAACGCAAGAAGTTTACCCAAGCATTTACAAAAAAAGGAATCCACCCCAGATTCCTCAACTATTCTTTTGGCTGGATGTGAAACGCACATTAGCGTTCTTCAAACGGCTATGGGGCTGATTGATATGGAGTTCGATGTATGCTTGGTTATTGATGCGAGTGCTTCTGCGACTGCCCGAAACCATGATTGCGCCCTTGACCGCTTAGCCGGTGTTGGCGTGGAGCTCGTCACGCTTGAGATGGTTGCTTATGAGTGGCTTAGCGCCTATGACCATCCTAGTTTTTCTGACGTAATAAAATTACTGGAGAACTGAATATTATCGAATCAAGGATGCTAATTGAAATTTGACACTGCCTGGATCCTACTTTGAGAAGTCAGATATTAGTCAACAATTTATTAAAAAACTTTGACTTCAGTGCTTACGAGCTATTTAGATGGCACAATAGTTAACTAACTAATGCTACTACAAGCAGTAGTCGCGTCTGCAAAGCGATTAAGTCGCTAAGCAGAAGGTTTTCTTCAACCAACTAATGTTTCCTGCAGGGAAACGGAGGTAAGCGCTATGACACAGACTAATAACGTCTATAAAGCCTTTGCGGGCAACAGTTATCTCTTTGGGGGCAACGCTCCTTACGTCGAAGAGATGTATGAAAATTATTTAAACAACCCCGGAAGCGTCCCCGATACTTGGCGTGAATATTTTGACGCCCTGCAGCACGTTCCCGCGGTTGACGGCTCACAAACTAAGGACGTTCCTCATTTACCCGTTATCAATGCTTTTGCTGAGAGAGCAAAAATGGGCGGCACCCGCGTAGTCATGGCCAGCGCAGATGCTGAAATGGGTAAGAAAAGAACCGCAGTTCAACAACTTATTGCAGCCTACAGAAACCTTGGTGTACGTTGGGCCGACTTAGATCCTTTGAAGCGGACTGAGCGGGAAAATATTCCCGAGCTTGACCCATCATTTTACGGTTTCAGTGACGCTGATCAAGAGGCTATCTTTGATACCAGCAATACCTTCTTTGGCAAAGACAGGATGAGCCTCAGAGAATTGTTGAATTCTCTTCGTGAGACATATTGCGGTTCAATCGGTGCAGAGTTTAATTTCATTACCAATCAAGACCACAAGCGTTGGTGGCAGCAAAAATTAGAGAGTATCCGCTCTAAACCCAATTTCAATGCAGACAAGAAAAAGCACATTCTTGAGCAACTAACAGCGGCTGAAGGACTTGAGCGCTTTTTACATACAAAATATGTGGGTCAAAAGCGTTTCTCACTTGAAGGTGGTGAGAGTTTCATTGCCTCAATGGATGAGTTAATTAAACAAGCAGGTCTTAAGGGTATTCAAGAAATCGTGATCGGAATGGCTCACCGTGGTCGTCTAAATGTATTGGTCAATTCAATGGGCAAGATGCCCAAAGACCTGTTTGCCGAGTTTGACCATACTGCACCAGAGGACCTGCCAAGCGGGGATGTGAAATATCACCAAGGTTTTAGCTCAGACGTCACCACTCCTGGTGGCCCAGTGCACTTAAGCTTGGCTTTCAATCCCTCTCACCTTGAGATTGTTAATCCCGTAGTGGAAGGCTCTGTTCGTTCAAGAATGGACCGTAGGCACGATCCTCTAGGACAGCAAGTCTTACCAGTTTTGGTTCACGGTGACGCAGCATTTGCGGGTCAAGGTATTGTGATGGAGACCCTCGCTCTTGCTGAAACCAGGGGCTACTCAACGGGTGGTACTGTTCATATTGTGATCAACAATCAAATCGGCTTTACAACATCTGATCCAAGAGACTCACGCTCCACACTTTACTGTACCGATGTCGTCAAGATGATTGAGTCACCAGTCTTGCATGTCAACGGAGATGATCCCGAGGCCGTAGTATTGGCTACTCAGTTGGCATTGGAATTCCGCCTAGAGTTTAGAAAAGACGTTGTGGTTGATATTATTTGTTTTAGAAAGCTGGGTCACAACGAACAAGATACACCAAGTCTGACACAGCCCTTGATGTACAAAAAAATCGCACAACATCCAGGAACTAGAAGACTTTATGCGGACAAACTTGCTGCTCAGGGTCTGGGTGAGACCTTGGGTGACGATATGGTCAAGGCTTACAGGGCTGCACTTGATGAGGGAAAGAATACAGAGGATATTGTATTGACCAATTTCAAGAGCAAGTTTGCCGTTGACTGGGCTCCTTATCTTGGTAATAAGTGGACCGACGCAGGGGATACTTCCATTCCTATGGCTGAGTGGAAGCGTCTTTCACAAAAAATCACAACTATTCCGAGCACTGTGACCCCTCACCAATTGGTGAAAAAAGTGCTTGATGACCGGGCCGCAATGGGTCGCGGTGACATACCAGTTGATTGGGGTATGGGTGAGCACATGGCTTACGCATCACTTGTTGCTAGTGGATTCCCTGTTAGGCTTTCAGGTGAAGATTGCGGTCGCGGGACATTCACTCATAGGCACGCAGTTGTACATGATCAAAACCGTGAGAAATGGGACACTGGAACTTATGTACCACTGCAAAACGTCTCTGAGACTCAGGCTCCCTTTACAGTTATTGACTCCATACTGTCTGAGGAGGCCGTGCTTGGATTTGAGTATGGATACGCCTCAAACGATCCAAACACCTTGGTGATTTGGGAGGCACAATTCGGTGACTTTGCAAATGGTGCACAGGTGGTGATTGATCAATTTATAGCCTCCGGTGAGGTGAAGTGGGGGCGTGTGAACGGTCTTACTTTGATGTTGCCTCATGGCTACGAAGGTCAGGGACCAGAGCACAGCTCAGCCCGTGTAGAGCGCTTTATGCAATTGGCCGCTGATGCAAACATGCAGATCGTTCAGCCTACTACGGCGAGTCAGATTTTCCATGTTTTGCGTCGACAAATGGTCCGCAATATACGCAAGCCTTTGATTATTTTTACGCCTAAGTCACTTCTTAGAAATAAAGATGCAACCTCACCTATTTCAGAGTTCACTAAAGGAAGCTTTCAAACCATCATTCCTGAAAGCAAGGAATTGAAGGCAGACAAAGTTAAGCGGTTGGTTCTTTGTTCTGGCAAGGTTTATTACGACTTGGCAAAAAAACGTGAAGAAAATGGCCATGACGATACTGCTATTTTGAGAGTTGAGCAGTTGTATCCATTTCCTCACAAAGCTTTTAGTAATGAGTTGAAAAAGTATCCAAATGCCACTGAGATTGTTTGGACTCAAGATGAGCCCCAAAACCAGGGTGCATGGTTCTATGTACAACACTATATTCACGAAAACATGTTGGATGGCCAAAAACTAGCCTACTCCGGAAGGGCTGCTTCTGCCTCACCCGCAGTTGGTTATTCACATTTGCACCAAGAGCAACAAAAGGCTCTAGTAGACGGTGCATTCGGCAAGATCAAAGGCTTTACTTTCAGCAAGTAAATCAGAATATTAAATTTAGGAAATTAACATGTCACTCGTAGAAGTTAAAGTACCCCAACTCTCTGAATCTGTAGCCGAGGCTACTATGTTGCAATGGAAGAAAAAGCCAGGTGAGGCCGTTGCAATCGATGAAATATTAATCGAAATTGAAACTGATAAGGTTGTACTTGAAGTCCCCGCTCCAGCTGCAGGTGTTTTAAAAGAGTGCATCGTAGAGAGTGGCGGAACCGTAGTTGCAGATCAGTTGATTGCACGGATTGACACTGCCGGTGTTGCAAGTGCGCCTAGCTCATCTGCATCGGCTTCCCCCGCTACTCCCGCCTCAACTGCGTCCGCAGCTCAAACCCCCTCAGCAGTTCAAAGTGGATCTGACTCAAAAGCCGGTTTTGCAATGCCTGCTGCTGCAAAAATTATGGCTGACAACAATTTGTCTAGCGGATCTGTTGCCGGTACTGGTAAAGACGGTCGTGTTACCAAGGGCGACGTAATCAATGCAATTTCAAATGCAGCGGGTTCTTCCATCAGTAACGCTACAGCTATCCCAACAGGTGTCCCAACAAGCTCACTCCCACAAGTCCAAGCCCCAAGTGTTTCTCTTGGAGACCGACCCGAGCAACGCGTCCCTATGAGTCGCTTAAGAGCTCGAGTCGCAGAGCGTTTGTTGCAATCCCAAGCAACCAACGCTATTTTGACTACATTCAATGAGATCAACATGGCACCCGTGATGGAGATGCGTAAGCGTTTCCAAGAGAAATTCGAGAAAGAGCATGGCGTCAAAATTGGATTCATGAGCTTTTTTGTAAAAGCAGCGGTACATGCTCTCAAAAAATATCCTGTGCTGAATGCCTCAGTTGATGGCAATGACGTTGTGTACCATGGTTACTTTGACATTGGTATCGCTGTCGGTTCGCCGCGTGGGCTAGTTGTGCCAATTCTGCGAAACGCTGATCAAATGAGTTTTGCAGAGATTGAGAAAAAAATCGCGGAATATGGAACCAAAGCCAAAGACGGTAAGCTTGGTATCGAAGACATGACAGGCGGAACTTTCTCCATATCGAATGGGGGTGTATTTGGTTCCATGTTATCAACTCCGATTATTAACCCCCCTCAGTCTGCAATCTTAGGCGTACATGCAACCAAAGACCGCGCTGTAGTAGAAAATGGACAAATTGTTGTTCGCCCAATGAACTACTTTGCTATGAGCTATGACCATAGAATTATTGATGGTCGAGAGGCAGTTCTTGGTTTGGTCGCCATGAAAGAGGCACTCGAAGATCCAGCGCGTTTATTGTTTGATATTTAATATTTTTTATTGTGTCTGTATTGATATAGTCCTACTAGGTTTAACTAAAAATGACCAAAGAATTTGATGTAATCGTAATTGGTGGTGGTCCAGGTGGATACATTGCTGCTATCAGGGCTGCTCAACTAGGAAAGTCTGTTGCATGCATTGATGAGTGGAAAAATGACAAGGGTGGGCCTGCTCTTGGTGGCACTTGCACCAACGTGGGTTGCATTCCTTCTAAAGCACTTCTTCAATCATCTGAGCACTATGACCACGCATTGAACCATTTTGCAGAGCATGGAATTACTACTTCCAACGTGAAGATGGATGTCTCTCAAATGACTGCCCGTAAAGACAACGTTGTTAAACAAAATAACGACGGCGTTTTGTACTTGTTCAAAAAGAACAAGGTCAGTTTCTTTCACGGTCGAGGTTCGTTTGTTAAATCAGTAGAGGGTAAGTATGAGATAGCTGTGGCTGGCTCTGAGGCTCAGACTCTATTGGGACATCACATCATCATTGCAACCGGTTCAAGCGCTAGGTCTATGCCAGGTGCTCCTTTTGATGAGGAAACTATTCTCTCAAATGATGGTGCATTAAAAATCAAAGCTGTTCCAGCCAAACTTGGGTTGATTGGTGCCGGTGTAATTGGACTTGAGATGGGTTCTGTTTGGAGACGTTTGGGCTCAGAGGTCACCATCTTAGAGGGGTTACCCACATTTTTGGGCGCCGCTGATGAGCAAATTGCCAAGGAAGCACATAAGATCTTTGTTAAACAAGGTCTCAAGATCGAGCTGGGTGTAAAGGTTGGTGAAATAACTAAATCGAAGAAGGGTGTTTCGGTTTCTTATACCACAAGCAGTGGTCAAACAGAGATTGCAATTTTTGACAAGTTGATCATTTCCATTGGGCGTGTACCAAACACATTGGGTTTAAATACTGAATCTGTTGGTCTTAAATTAGATGAACGCGGAGCAGTTGTAGTAGATCAGGATTGTAAAACTCATCTCCCCAACGTCTGGGCAATCGGGGACGTAGTGCGTGGCCCAATGCTCGCCCACAAAGCGGAGGAGGAGGGGGTTGCTGTTGCAGAGAGAATTGCTGGACAACACGGACATGTTAACTTCAACACGATCCCTTGGGTCATCTACACTTCTCCTGAAATTGCTTGGGTTGGACAAACTGAGCAACAACTTAAAGCAAGTGGTCGTGCTTATAAAGCTGGTACTTTCCCATTTCTGGCCAATGGACGTGCCAGAGCCATGGGTGACACAACAGGTATGGTTAAGTTTTTAGCAGACGCTGTCACCGATGAAATCCTTGGTGTTCATATCATTGGACCTGTTGCTAGTGAATTAATTGCTGAATCAGTTGTAGCGATGGAATTCAAAGCAAGCGCTGAAGATATCGCACGTATTTGCCATGCCCACCCAAGCCTAAGTGAGGCGACCAAGGAAGCTGCGCTCGCGATTGATAAACGCACACTGAATTTCTAATCCATACCTTGCCCACTCCATGAGTGTTAGGGATACCTATTTTGAGCAACTAAAGCTCAAAGATTTTAAAAGCGATCCGGCTCAATTGCGGGCGATAGATTCACTCGCCCGTTGTGAAGAGGAGTGGAGCGAATATAAACACAAGCGGTCTAATACATTTAAAAAACTTATAGTGCATCCACCCATACCACTCGGCGTTTATATGTACGGAGGTGTGGGCCGAGGCAAGAGCTTCCTAATGGATTGTTTTTATTCATCCGTCCCGATTAAGCGCAAAACAAGACTTCATTTTCATGAATTTATGCGCGAAGTTCATCGAGAACTTCGTGAACTTCAAGGTACTGTTAATCCGTTGGATGTTTTGGGCCTGCAGATATCAAAACGGTTTAAGCTGATATGTTTTGATGAGTTTCATGTTGCGGACATTACGGATGCAATGATTCTTCATCGTCTGCTAGATTCACTGTTTAAAAATGGTGTTGGGTTTGTAACTACATCCAATTTCAAACCTGATGATTTATATCCAGATGGCCTTCATAGAGACCGCATATTACCTGCTATTGATTTATTGAATGCAAAATTAGAAGTTATTAACGTAGACGCTGGGGTTGACTATAGAGGTAACTTCTTTGAACAGGTGGAGCTTTATCATACCCCTTTATCCGAGCAAGTGAATATAGAGATGACCGAAGCATTCAATAAGTTGGCGGAGTGCTCAGATGAGGAACCTGTTTTGCAAATTGAACATCGAGAGATAAAAGCTTTGCGCAGGGCAGGTGGCGTAGTATGGTTTAACTTTAAGTCAATTTGTGGAGGACCGCGTTCTCAAAATGATTATTTAGAAATCGCTTCTCAGTTTCACACAGTATTTTTGAGTGATGTACCTCAAATGGGTGTCAACATGGCCTCCGAAGCAAGGCGATTTACCTGGCTGATAGACGTTTTGTATGACAGGCATGTGAAACTGATTGTCTCAAGTGAGGTTGCCCCGGAACTACTTTATCTGCAAGGTCCTATGAAGCATGAGTTTCCAAGGACAGTGTCCAGACTTCATGAGATGCAGTCCGCTGAGTTCTTGAGTTCTGAGAAAAGAAGCGTTGATACCGGGCTTACCTGAGGGTATCTTGGTCTATATGAATACATTTAAAAATCTTTGGAAAAATCCTTCGATCTTCAATAGTCATCGATTCCAACACCCAAGCATTTTATGGATCTTGAGAGGTTTATTCATAATTCAGATTTCTGCTTTTGCTCAGAACAACCCCTCCGAGATTCCTAGCACTGAAGAGATTAAGGCTAGGCAGTTGAATGTTGAATCAGAATATAAAAAAGAGCTCGAAGATTGTTATCAAAAATTCGCTGTCAATCAGTGCAAGGATTCAGCTAGCGAAAAACGTTTATCAGAGCTCTCAAAGCTCAGAGCATATGAACTAAGAAATAATGAAATTGAACGCGCTAGACGACAAGATGAATTAATCAAAGATGCAAAAATTAAAGCTGATCAAAAAGCTTTAGATCTTGCAAATCAAAAAGAACAAGCCAATTCCAGCGATGCTGAACGAAAAAGACTAAACAATGAAAAAAATGAGCAACACGACTCTAAGTTAAACCAAAATCCTAAAAAAGACGGTTTAGAGAAGTCGAAATCAGAAGTTAGAGCCCCTTTATCGAGTCCAGACTCAGATGCAAGAGTTAAATTCGAGGCTAAGCAACGTGAAGCAGCTCAGCATAAGGCGGACGTTGAGAAAAGGCTTATAGAGAAAGAAAAGAAAAACCGTCCTTCTACTGCACCTGTTGCTGGGGATCAAATAAACACTGCTCCTAGCGGAGCAAAAAACCCCACCTCGACCTCCACCTCCACTCAAGGGGGTCAATAATGCCAAAGGATGATCAAACTGAATTTATGGGCCTTGTCCAAAGTGCCTTTTCAGTTGAAGGAGTTTTGGCTCGAAACACCTCACACTTCAGACCAAGACAAGGTCAAACGCAAATGGCAATGGCAGTTGCCAAAACCTTGGAAAAGGGGGGTAGTTTAGTTGTTGAAGCCGGAACTGGAGTTGGCAAAACATTCGCATACTTAGTCCCCGCACTGCTCAGTGGTGAACGTGTCTTGCTATCTACGGCTACCAAAGCCCTTCAAGATCAATTGTTCTCGCGTGATCTTCCCCAACTTGTAAAAGTACTGGGCCTGCCGATCAAGATATCACTCTTAAAGGGACGCGGCAGTTATCTTTGTCAACAAAGATTAGAGACTCACGCGCGTGAGCATAATTTGAGTGAAAAGACAAGTCTAAAAACTTTGACTATGGTTCGTGAGTGGGCAAAGTTTACTGACACCGGAGACCTCTCAGAGTTGGGAGGCCTGGAGGACAGATCTCCTCTTATCCCACTTATTACTTCATCTAGAGATAACTGTTTGGGCTCTCAATGTCCTCAATTTAAAGCCTGTTTTGTAAACTCTGCTCGCAAGCAAGCCTTAAGCGCAGACATTGTCGTGATAAATCATCATCTGTTTTTTGCAGACTTAGCCGTGAAAGAGTCTGGTATGGCTGAGTTGTTGCCGAGTGTGCGGGTTGTGATTTTTGATGAAGCTCATCAACTCAATGAGACCGGAACACAATTCCTAGGCGAACAACTGGGAATTGGTCAATTGCTGGATTTGGTCAGAGATATCTTAGCAAGTGGTTTAACTACGGCTTCAGGTCTATGTGACTGGCAAGGCATATGCGGTGAACTTGAAAAAGCAATAAGAGACCTAAGATTGTGCATTGGATCCCCCCTTAATGCCAGCCGTTTGAGATGGACAGAGTTGATACCTGAGGGTATCAATCCAGATGAGTGGGGTCAATGTTTAAAGACTCTCAATCAATCATTGGATAAAGCATTAAACGCTTTATCAACCGTTAGTGAATTAGCTCCTGAATTTCCAAGACTTCACGAAAGAGTTAGTGAGTTCAAACACCTTGTAAAGCATTTCTCTAATGAGCCAAAAGCTGATCAGGTGCGTTGGTTGGAGATGGGGCAGATGCCGCGACTTGTCGAAGCACCCCTTGACATAGCAGACGTCGTAAGAGAAAAGCTCTTGGGCTTATCAAAAGTCACAACAGAATTTGATGATCCACCCATCAAAAACTCAAAGGACAACGTATTGGTTAGTTTACCCAGAAGTTGGATTTTCACGTCTGCAACCTTAGGTAGTGATGCAAGTCTTTCTTGGTTCACCAAGCCTTGTGGATTAGAGAGCAGTGAGATCCTTCAGGTGCAAAGTCCATTTGATTATCCAAACAATGCACTTTTATATATTCCAAAATCAATGGTCAAGCCCAGTGACGCTAACCACTCACGTGAGGTGTCAGACCTGGCTTGCAAGGTGGTTGATCAACTGGGGGGCAGAACCCTGGTCCTAACAACAACAAATAGAGCTTTAAAGTTTATTGGTGATCATCTGAGTACGCATTACCAAGATAATAAAAAAATAGAAGTGATGGTTCAGGGACAACTACCCAAGCGCTTTCTCATGGAGCGATTTAGAGAGAACCAGTCCTCCAATCTTAGTGCTGATCCGTCCGGCATAGGCTGCGATAGAACGGGTTTCGTATTGGTCGCAACCGCGAGCTTTTGGGAAGGCTTTGATGTTCCTGGAGACGCCCTTCAAGCAGTAATTATTGATAAATTACCCTTTCCACCGCCTGGTGATCCACTTGTAGAGGCAAGATGCAACCGCATAGAGGAAGAGGGAGGAAGTGCCTTTAATGAGTACTCTTTGCCTGAGGTCGCAGTAGCTTTAAAGCAAGGTGCTGGGCGTTTAATTAGAGGGGAGAGCGATAGGGGGGTTCTAGTGATATGTGATTCCCGTTTGATGAGCACAGGGTACGGGAGGAAGTTAATAAAAATTCTTCCACCTATGCGACACGAGGAAAACATCAGTGAATTATTTAAATTCATAGATCAGCTCAATACCGCTAGCACCGCCAGTTCCGCCAATACAACCAAATAAGATTGATTAATCTAGATTTGCTAATTTTCGCTGTAGCTATATGCACCACAAGATTTAAAGTATTTATGATATATTAGGCGAGTTAATAGTGCTCGAACCTGAAATCTTTAGGATCAGTTAAACGGGAAATTGGAGCTTGAAAGAGTGGCCATACTGTCCCCGCAACGGTGAACAAATGTACATTTTGTACTAGCTCAATCGAAATACCACTGGCAAATCGCTGGGAAGGTCATTGAGTTAAGTTTGTTAGTCCGGATACCGGCTATTAATTCGTCAATTGCTTGCGGGAGTGCTTGCAATTGTTTGAACCCAGTTCCTACGTGGGAGAGGACCGCGGTTGCCGGACGGAAAAATTATGAAGAAACTTAATACGCTGTACAAAATTAGCATAGCCTCAGCTTTGCTATTGTCATTCTGTACCTTTGCTCAAACCAATTATCAACTACCTGAAATATTCATATACGGAACTAAATTTCAAGAAACAATAGAAAATTCCTTACCTCAAACAGAGATTATTTCATCTAGCGAGATTCAACAAAGTGGGCTAACTAACGTTGGTGATGTTTTACAAAAGATGGGTAATATTTATACCCGTCAAGATTTATCTGGAAATTTAAACTCCTCCATTGATATTAGAGGATATGGGGCGACTTCAGATAATAATGTTTTAGTGCTCCTGGACGGGGTTAGGTTATCTGAGAACTCTCAGTCTTCTGCACGTATTTGGACTATTCCAGTTGAGATCATTGATCACATTGAGATTGTCAGGGGAGCAAGTAGCGTCTTATACGGCGAAAGCTCAACCGCTGGGGTCATCAATATCATTACAAACAAGCAAAAGAATGATTTTGGTATGGTTAGTCTAGGTGTTGGCAGTTACAGCACTTATCAAACGAATGGTTATTTTTCTAAAACCATCAATGACCTCAAAATCAGTGTTTTTGAAAAGTCCCTCAACTCTGCTGGGTTTAGAGAGCAAAACAATAGTCAAATAAGGTCAGGAGGCTTAAATCTTGATTACCAATTTAACCCAAATATTACGTCAGGCCTTAGGTTAGGTGCCGATACCAATAACTCCATTTTGCCGGGTAGTTTGACACAAACTCAATTTGCTCAAAAACCAAACCAACCTCAATATGCTTTATCTACTTTGATGGCTCCTAACACCTTGAATAACAAGAACGAGGTGATCAGTAGTTATCTTAAAATTGAGAAGGGTGATACTCAGTACTATGCGGATGTATTTAGAAGAACTTTTAGGTTCACGACCGTAACCAGTCAACCTTCAGGTATTGCATACAATCCTGTCACATTAGACGCAGTTGATCCTTATGCCTACCCTAGCATCTATACCGGCTTTCAAGACGGAGTGACTTTAAGGACGAAAATTAATAATTTCCTAATCCCCAGCAACTCTTTAACATTAGGCGCTGATGCTAGCGCTTGGCAAAGGGACAGTAATGCAGGGGATAATTTAAGTATCGATACGATGCATGCGAGACAAAAATCAGGTGGTGGATTTGTACAAGATGACATAAGAGTTACCAACCTAGACCGATTAATCATAGGCTACCGTGTTGAGTTTTTTAATAAAAAAATCAATGACCTGACAAATCCCACTGTCAGTCAGGTTGGAAGCACAAGACTTAGTGCCTATGAAGCACAGTACACCCGTGAGCTCTCCAAGTTGCTATTTGGGTACGTCAAAATTGCAGAAAGTTACAGAGTACCCAACGCGGATGACTTGCTGGGTTCAACCTGTGCAACTTACTACGGGAATCAAAACTGTATTAACTCAACACTGGGACTTGCTCCCCAAATAAATAAAGATTATGAAATCGGATCCCTTTTTCACAACTCATATCACAAGGGTCATCTAAAGTTATACAGGACCAATATTGAAAATGAAGTTGTGTTTGACTCCACATCATTGTCAAACGTTAATGCACTTAAAACCTTTAGACAAGGTTTGGAAGTTGCAGATCAGTATAAATTCAATAGCAATTGGAATTTAAGAGGGAGTCTTAATCTGATTCAAGCCAAATTCTTAACTGATCAATTAACTGCTCCTATTTTGCCCTTTTATCCTGGTTCAGGCCACGTATACAACATGAACGTTTCAGGAGTAGCGTCTTATGTTTTAGGGGCTGGATTTGATTACTCGATTAGTTCCGCCCAAAGTATTGGTTTTTATGAGCGAGTTGTAGGTCCTCAGTATGCGCAGGGCGACAACACAAACCAAATCAAATTAGGAGCCTACTCAGTTGCGGATTTGAGTTATAGATACAAACTAAAAGAATGGTCATTTACTGCCAGTGTCAATAATTTATTCAACAGAAACTACTTTGACACTGCGATCTACGCCGACAACCAAAACCCAACAGTTCCTCAGTACTACTCTGTTTATCCAAATCCTGGGCGAAATTTCAATCTGTTAGCAAGGTACGTTTTTTGAGCGAATAAAATTTAACAATGACCAAGGTTGCTCCCTCGCTCCTCAACTTACTTAACCCTCGTTCTGTAATTTGGCTTTCATTTTTTATTTGCCAACTTGCCACGGCCTACGGCGTAATTGATGATAGGGGTGTGATCATAACTTTTGAGAAACCTCCTACAAAGATAGTCAGTTTATTGCCCTCTTTGAGTGAATCAGTATGCACGCTCAAGTCATGCTCAGAATTAATTGGTGTTGACGATCACTCTAATTTCCCCAATGAGATTAACTCTTTGGTGCGTGTTGGTCCAGGACTAAATCCAAATCTGGAATTGATTGTTTCACTCAAACCCGATCTCATTTTGATTTCAAAAAATAATAGAGCAGCAGACGCTTTGCAGTCGTTGGGCTTTAAAGTCTTCGTTTTTGAAACCAATAGTTATGAGGACTTCAAACGTGGATTTAAAAATTTAGGTTTGATATTAAAGACTACTAATGCGGAGATGATTTTGAGCTCAATAGATGAGGAACTAGCTAAGGTCTCAATGAGTCTACCCAATACTTTAAAAGGCTCTGAGGGGCTGAGAGTTTATTTTGAGGTCTATACTGGTCCTTACGCAGCCAGTGAGTCATCTTTTATAGGTGAAACAATATCACGCTTGGGTCTGAATAATGTTGTTCCTAAGTCCTTGGGACCCTATCCTAAGCTGAACCCAGAGTTTGTAGTCAAGGCTAATCCAGATTTTATTTTTGTGAATCTAAGTGACTATGAAAACCTAATCAATCGACCAGGTTGGAGGCATATCAAAGCTGTGAAAGAGAAAAGAGTTTGTGGCTTATCTAAGATGGAGGCGGATATCCTTACAAGGCCAGGACCCCGCCTGCCCAAAGCAGGTCGTATCATGGTCAATTGCATTTTAAACACAAGGTCGATAAATTGAAAAATATTGACAAAAGTAATAGCAAACTCAACCGTTCATCAACGCTCTTGTTATTCCTTTTTTTAATGGGATGCACGGGATTAACTCTTGGTACATGCCTAGGAAGTACCGGATTTGAGATCCCATGGTTTAGTCATGATGACCTGATTTCACATCAAATTGTTTGGGAAATCAGATTGCCCCGATCCATTGGGGCGTTGCTTGCTGGAGCATTGCTTGGGCTCTCAGGCGCGCTTGCTCAGGGACTATTTCGAAATCCATTAGCGGACCCTTACCTCTTAGGCAGTGCCTCTGGGGCATCGCTTTGCGTAGCAATCACGATGGTAATGTTTGATGAATTTTCGAATCCTTGGCTTTACAGGCTTGGATTAAACGGAGCCGCATTCTTTGGTGCGATGATCGCCGTTTTATTTACTCTTTTATTAGCTCGAGGCATGCAGCATACGCTTAGGTTACTTTTAGCTGGGGTGATTGTTGGAGTGGTTCTTGGAGCATTGACATCACTGGTTACCATCTTCTACCCAGAGTTGTTACCTAACATGCAATCTTTTATGCTCGGCACGACCAATTTAATGAGCTGGAGTTCAGTTTACTTTATGGTACCTGTTTTGTGCATATGCATTTTTGTCGCTTGGATACTGAGTAGAGCAGTCGATTCTATGGGACTAGGCGAGGCCACTGCAATAAGCTTGGGAGTGAATCTAGGGCTTTACAGGGTACTTCTTATTTTGACACTTGCATTAGCAACCGGTGTATCTGTTGCTCAGGCTGGTTTGATTTCTTTCGTGGGCTTAGCCTCACCACATTTGGTTCGCTCGATAGTGAATGTTACTTTTAAAAAACTTATGGTTTTTTCTGCTCTGATGGGTGGTGTTATGTTGCTCTATGCAGATCTAGCAGCTCGTGTTTTGATTTCACCTCGAGAGATACCTGTAGGTCTGCTAACTGCGGTGTTTGGAGGTATATATCTTATTTGGTTGTTGTCCAGGCATAAGGTTAGTAATATTAGTAGCAATAGTAGTAGCAATAGTAGTAGCAATAGTATTAGCAACTTTAACAGCTCCAAAGCTTCTAATCTATGACAAATGTTTCGCTAACTGCATCCAACATAGTAGTCTCATTGAATGGAGATGAGGTCGTCAACGTTGATAATTTAGAGATCTATAAAGGTAAATGGACTTGTATAGTTGGACCCAACGGGGCGGGGAAGTCTACACTACTGAGAGCTTTGGCTGGTTTAATTAAGCATTCAGGCTCAGTTGATCTTCCACTGCTGAGTTGCGCGGCAAATGAACCCTTCAAGCGCGCGCAATACTTGGCTTGGTTTGGTCAAAACGAGGAATCTCCCGATGAGCTTAGCGTATACAATGTGACAATGTTGGGAAGACTGCCCTATCAAGGAATTTTATCTAGCCCAAGCGCAGATGATCACATAGCAGTAAAAGAAGCCTTGGAATCTACACAGTCTTGGAATCTGCGAAACCGAGCTTTGGCAGACCTATCAGGGGGCGAGCGTCAACGAGTTTTACTGTCCCGAGCGCTCGCTGTCAATGCAGAGATCCTAATGCTTGATGAGCCAATTTCAAATCTTGACCCTCAAAATCAAGCCGACCTCATTGCCGTTATTCGAGGTCTTACTAAAAACGGCAAAACAGTGCTCTCTGTATTGCATGAGATAACATTTGGATTAATGGCTGATGAGATTTGGGTATTGAATAATGGTCGAATCATCAGTCAAGGTCACTCAAGTGATCCTAAGATGCATTTAGCATTAGAGCAAGTGTTCGATTACAGAATAAAGATATATGATTTTAATGGTTTGTGGATTTCAATACCTAAAATATAGCCTCGTCATTTGTTATAGGACATAAGGTGCTTGTGTGATTAATCTACCCATGTTAGAGGTGAAAAACTTCAGCGCGAGTTACGCAAAGGCTGAGGTCTTGCACGGTATCAGTTTAAAGGTTGATAAAGGTCAAGTGATCTCAGTCATCGGACCCAACGGGGCAGGCAAATCAACACTTTTAAATGCCGTAATGGGTTTGATGCCAAGTAACGGCTCAATAAATTACTTGGGTCAATCTATTTGTAGTACAAGTCTAGAAGACCGCGTTATGCAGGGGATTGCATTGGTGCCTGAAAAAAGAGAACTTTTTGCAACAATGTCAGTGCAAGACAATTTAGAGCTGGGTGGATTTAGGCAGAAAAAACTTGGTAATAAAGACTGGCGTGAACAAATGGAAAATGTTTACAAACTTTTTCCCAGGCTATTGGAGCGACGATTGCAATTGGCAGGTACCTTATCAGGGGGGGAACGACAAATGCTTGCGATCGGGCGTTCTCTAATGTCCTCTCCAGAGCTTTTAATGCTTGATGAACCTAGCATCGGCCTTGCTCCATTGATAGTTAAAGAGATCTTTAAAATTATCAAGCAACTCCGTGATTCAGGTGTGACTTTAATCCTCGTTGAACAAAATGCAAGGGCCGCACTTGCTGTTGCAGATTATGGATATGTTTTAGAGATGGGTGAAATTAGTGTTCACGGCGTTGCAACCGATCTTGCAAAAGACGCACGATTAATAGATACCTATTTAGGTGCAGGTATAAGAGCATACTAATCTGATTTACTGAATATTACGAAACTTCTTTAATCTTATTATTTATAAAATTTCAGTGTAAAAGCTTAGTTCGATACACCAGGAATCCAACCAAACCAGGAAGATGATTTCTGTTGCTTGTTTTTCCCGAAATATTCACTGTTAGGGTAGGACTTTTGAAGTACGCGAACAGTATCGTCCTTGAGTTGTTGAAGGCCTAAGATCTCATAACTTTGGATCATAATGATTAAAGCTTCCTCAATAACGGGTACATCTTGGTAATCTGCTATGGCAGATTTTGCTCTATTGATAGCTGCAACGTACGCTCCTTTTCTGAAGTAGTACTTGGCAACAATCACCTCAGATTTGGCAAGCGTATTGATAATAAATCTCATCCTGAGCGCAGAGTCAGGCGCATATTTAGAATCAGGAAATCTAGTCACTACCTCTTTGAAAGCTTCAAATGATTGTTTGGCAGCCTTTTGGTCTCGCTCTGAGAGGTCTTGGTTGAAATACCTAGAGAACATACCTAAATCATCGTTGAAGTTAACGACTCCTTTTAAATAAAATGCGTAATCAAGTGCAGGACTCGAAGGATTTAGTTTGATAAATCTCTCTAATGTGCTGACAGCCAATGCAGGCTCTGCATTTTTATATTGAGCAAATGCCTTTTCTAACTGAGCTTGCTGAGCTAAGGTCGTACCGGCAGCGCGACCTTCAAGTTTTTCATAATAACCAATGGCTTTTTCATATGATTTATTCGCCATCTCTTCTTTAGCCTCAGCGTATAGCTTGTCTGTCGACCAATTCGTGGTGAGATCAGCATCAGTGGAGCAACCACTTAAGATAAAGCATAAAGCTAAAAAAGCTAGATAAAAACTCTTTAGGAGGGAGGATAATTGCAATCTTCTGTACACGGGACTCTTTCTTGAAATTCAATGCCCCCCTATTATCTTCTAAGCCAGAGGCTTTAGAGCAAGTATCCACAAAGGAATTAGATTCTCTTGAATCTGAGGACTTAGGCCCAGATCTAGAAGTTCGAGAAATATCTGTACCTGAGGAGATGCATTTACAACGTTTAGATGTTGTTTTAACCACTCTTTTGCCTGAATTTTCGCGAAATTTCATCCAACAATTGATTACAGAGTCATGCGTAGAAAAGCTTACTGGAGTGGGTCAGTTTTCTCCAAACTCACAAAAAGAGGGGCAATCCCCCAAGTACGTTACTAAAACAGCATCAAAAGCCCATGCTTTTGAGCGTTACAAACTGACTCTAAAGCCCTCTCCACAAGCCTTGGCTTACAAGCCGCAGGAGATGCACATAGACGTTTTATTCGAGGATGACCATATTCGTGTCATCAATAAACCAGCTAATTTAGTGGTTCATCCAGCACCGGGCAACTGGGGAGGAACTTTACTAAACGGACTCCTATTTTTAGATCCTCAACTGACACAAGTACCCAGAGCAGGAATTGTTCATAGGTTAGACAAGGACACCAGTGGATTGATGGTTGTTGCTAAAACCAGGGCCTGTATGGATGCTTTGGTAGTACAAATAGCCAACAGAGATGTTCACCGGGAGTACTTGGCTATAGCTCAGCGCGCATGGTCTGGACCAGACGAGAAGGTAGTGGAGGCAAGTATCGGGCGAGATCCTAAAAACAGGCTCAAAATGGCAGTCGTTGACTTGCAAAAGAACTCTGGTAAAACAGCAAAAACCACTTTCACAGTGATTTCTAATGGCCAGGAAAGATCGAACTCTGGGGTGCCGTTGTCTGATGATGAGGTTTGTTTGGTTCATTGTCAGTTGCATACGGGGCGAACCCATCAAATTCGAGTGCATTTATCTAGCATTGGTCATCCAATTTTGGCAGATGTGGTTTACGGGGGAAAGGTTCATTCAAGTATCAAAAGGCAGGCCCTGCACGCCTACAAACTTGGGTTTGATCACCCTATGACGGGCGCGCCAATGGACTTTAAAGCAGAGTTACCTCTGGATATGAAGGATGCGATCCAGGCTTGGTCACTCGGTTACAATAGTATTGATTAAGCAGACGTATCAACAGGTCTGGTATTCATACGGTTTTTACTCTTTGAATGCTTAACCCTATACGTCAACCGTACACCGTACTTCAACGACTTTGAATTTTTCATAGTCCTATAATTTTTAAACCAATGTTATGAATACCGCGGATGCCAAGCGTGTCCTCGAGACTGCACTGATTTGTTCAGCACAACCACTCACTCTGCGTGAGATGGTTTTGTTGTTCAGCGATGAAATCTCAGCAGACGCTATCAAAAACCTTTTAAGCTCAATCCAACAAGATTGGCAGCAAAAAGGGGTGGAGTTGTTGCAAGTGGCAACGGGTTGGCGTTTTCAGAGTCGTCCCGAAATGAGGACATATCTTGATCGGTTGCATCCTGAGAAACCACCCAAATACTCAAGAGCTGTCATGGAGACGTTGGCCATCATTGCTTATCGTCAACCTTGTACCCGTGGTGACATGGAAGATATTCGTGGCGTTGCGATCAATTCAATGGTAATCAAGCAACTTGAGGATAGGGGTTGGGTTGAGGTTATTGGTCACAGAGAGACAGTGGGTCGACCTGGATTGTTTGCAACGACAAAGCAATTCTTGGATGATTTGGGGATAAGCTCACTTGATCAATTGCCAAGTTTGAATAACGAGAATGAACTCGGTGCAAGTATCCAAAGATTGGAGCATTTGGTTGACGATTCACAGTTAGAAATAGACCTCGGTGGTTTAAACGTTTCAGAGGGTGTTGACGGCGTGCAGTTATCTAGCGTAGAGCTTGGGCGTTCTGATTTGTCCCCCAATAACCAAGTTTTGGAGGCTATTGGGCCAAACGTAGTCTTAAATCACCATGAACCAATTGAAACAATTGAACCTAAAGACAATGGGGAAATTTCATCAGAAGTCAACAACTTGGTTAATGATGAACACGTAGTTGACAAAGACTCTACGAACGATAACACCGGTTAAAACAATACTTTCAATTTCACATTTTTCAAAAATAATATTCAAGATGAACATTAAAAAAACTAATAAAGCTTCATCGGACGGCCCCCTAGATACCCTGTCCAAGCCAACACGTAAAAGTCCCAAAAAAAATTCTGATCCGACTGTGCAGGCTGAGAGTATCTTTGAAGATGTGACCTCTGGAGTATTTGATGAAACTGAGGATGTCCAACCCGATTTAAATTCTGAGGATGCAAAACACAAGGCAAATGGTACAGTTGTATCTAATTTAGAAGATATAGATTCGGCTGATGACTGGGATGATGATTTCGAAGATACAACCTCTGAGCTTTCGATCATTCAAAGCGCTTCTTCAAATGAAGCTACGAAACGTGTTTTGCTACCCCAGTCAGAGTCACCCAAGTTACATAAAGTTCTGGCTCAATCAGGCTTAGGATCGCGCCTTGAGATGGAGGCGTTGATCTCAGAGGGCCGGGTTACGGTAAATAATCAGCCTGCGCATGTAGGGCAACGAATTCAAGTAGGCGACCAAATTAAAGTGAATGGTCATTTGGTTCACTGGAGGGTCACAGCGCCAATTGCAAAAGTAATCGCGTATCACAAGCCTGTTGGTGAAATTGTGACGAATGACGACCCTCAAAATAGACCTACTGTGTTTCGTAAACTGCCCAGACTCTTTACTGGGAAATGGCAGTCTGTGGGCCGCCTTGATATCAACACCGAGGGACTATTGCTCTTTACGAATTCGGGAGAGCTCGCAAATAAATTAATGCATCCTAGGTTTGGCTTGGAGCGGGAGTATGCTGTCAGGGTTTTAGGTGCGCTTAAAAAAGAGGAAAAAGAGCGTTTACTTGAAGGGGTCAAACTAGATGACGGGGTTGCAAGTTTTGGCTCCATAGAGGACGGAGGCGGGGAGGGGGCGAACTGCTGGTACAGAGTCACCATTAATGAAGGTCGTAACAGAGAAGTTAGGCGTATGTTTGAAGCGGTTGGCCATGCTGTGAGTAGATTGATTCGAATTCGCTACGGTGCAATGGCTCTACCTAAAGGGCTACAGCGTGGGCACTGGATGGAGCTTGGCGAACAAGATGTTCAGGCGTTGACTCAGCTTGTAGGTTTTGAGACTCACCAACAACCCGTCAAACGCGGTAAAAGGATCAGCTCACCCAAGTCTGGACCAAGAGCTAAATCTCCACAAGCTGCGATGATCAAGCAGGCTAAACTTTCATCAAGATCAAGAAGAGGTCCATCAAGTTACATAAATCCATCCGAAATCGCGGCAAATAATGACAAAAGTGGTCAAAATGCGTCAAGTGCCGGGAAAATCGTTAAAAAAGTAACCATCGGAGCAGATAGTTACTCAAAACTGAGACAGGAGGCAAAAGGTCGTAGGCGTGCAAACGTCAACTCAGGAGGTTTTACTGGAGCGGGCAAGGGAGCTGACGAATTTGTCTCTAAACCTAGTTCTAAAAAGCCAGTAGGTCGAAAAGGTTAGTAACTTAAAACCACAGACTTTTCTTTGCTTTGATGGTTCAAGCTAAAATAGCGGGCTAGGGTCAATTTGACCACCATTTTCAACAAAAAATTCAGGAAAATCTTAACCATGTCACAAGAGCGCACACTATCCATTATCAAACCAGACGCAGTTGCTAAAAACGTGATCGGTCAGATTTACTCACGCTTTGAAGCTGCTGGCTTGAAAGTTATTGCTGCCCGCATGAAACACCTATCAAAAGAAGAAGCTGAGGCTTTTTACGGCGTCCACAAAGAGCGTCCATTTTTTAAAGATCTCGTCTCATTCATGATCTCAGGTCCTGTCATGATTCAAGTTCTTCAAGGAGAAAATGCAATCCTCAAGAACCGTGATTTGATGGGTGCTACAGATCCTAAGAAAGCTGCAGCTGGAACGATACGTGCTGATTTTGCAGATAGCATTGACGCTAATGCAGTTCACGGCTCTGACGGGGCTGAAACAGCGGCACAAGAAATTGCCTTTTTCTTTGCTGGATTAGAAGTCTACGGACATTAAACCTATAGCTCCCTTTGTTATGCACGGGGAGCTAATCATTTCTAAATGCTCGTTAATTTATTAGACTTTGACCTTCAACACTTAAGCGAATACTGCGAAAGTTTAGGGGAAAAGCGTTTTCGAGCAACTCAGCTTTTTCGCTGGATACACCAGCGTGGTGCTAAAAGTTTTGATGAAATGACGGATTTAGCGAAGTCCTTAAGACTCTCCCTTGAATCCAGATGCACGGTCTCCCCTCTTAAGGTCATCAGCAGACAAAACTCCAAAGACGGTACTATCAAATGGCTATTTGATGTTGGCGACGGTAACGCAGTAGAGACCGTATTTATTCCCGAAGAAGATAGGGGCACGTTGTGTGTTTCCTCGCAAGCTGGATGCGCCGTCGGTTGTGTATTTTGTTCAACTGGACACCAAGGCTTTAGCAGAAATCTCAATACATCTGAAATTATTGCCCAACTCTGGTTTGCAGAGCACACGCTAAGAGCTGAGAGAAGCACACAGGAGCGAGTTATCTCAAATGTGGTCATGATGGGAATGGGTGAGCCTTTGCAAAATTATTCTGCTCTTATACCCGCCCTTAAGACAATGCTTAGCGACCATGGGTACGGCATCTCCAGGAGACGTTTAACGGTATCGACATCCGGTGTTGTTCCAATGATAGAGCGAATGGGCAAAGATGCACCAGTTGCTTTGGCGGTATCTTTGCATGCTGCCAATGATGAATTGCGTGACAGATTGGTACCGCTCAATAAAAAGTATCCTTTGAATGAGCTAAGAGCGGCTTGTCAGGCTTACCTTGAAGTCGCTCCAAGGGACTTCATTACTTTTGAATACTGTATGTTAGACGGTGTCAATGACTCAGATGAAAATGCAGTTCAAATACTTGATTGGTTAAGGCCTAGAGGGCAGATGCAATTGTCTGCCAAAATAAATTTAATCCCTTTTAACCCTTTTCCTGCATCGGGTCTGACTTGCAGTCCCACTCAAAGAGTTAAGGCCTTCTCCCAAATTCTTCACAACGCAGGCCTAGTCGTCACCATACGCAAAACAAGAGGTGATGACATTGACGCCGCCTGCGGCCAACTAGCTGGTGAAGTATTAGATAGAACAGATGTCAGCTCTAGAATGAGTAAACAAAAAACTATCCCCCTAAAGGCTGTCGAGAGCTTTTAGAGAGTCAATAGTGGATATGTTAAATTCTATTTTTTTGTTTAAACTCTGATCAACTTATTTATAAAAATTCTTTATAAACCAAACTATGGCCAATACGAACTTAGAAGAACAGCGCTCTCCCATCGCATTCTCAAAACCATTTGTTAGAAAAACCCATCAGGCTCGTATTTGCTGGGGCGACCAGATCGTAACGGTTGGGGGGGGTGCCCCGGTACGTGTTCAGTCCATGACCAACACAGATACTGAGGACGCTATTGGCACAGCTATTCAAATCAAGGAACTTGCCTTGGCGGGCTCTGAGATGGTACGGATTACGGTGAACACCCCTGAGGCGGCGGCGGCGGTTCCTCATATCCGAGATCAATTAGACCGAATGGATATCCATGTTCCTCTAATCGGGGACTTTCACTACAACGGGCACCGTTTACTGACCGATTACCCCGAATGCGCTAAAGCTCTATCAAAGTACCGGATCAATCCTGGAAATGTTGGCAAAGGAGATAAACACGATAAACAGTTTGCTCAGATGGTTGAGGCCGCCATTCGTTTTGATAAGGCCATCAGAATTGGGGTGAATTGGGGTAGCCTAGATCAAGAATTATTGGCCAAGTTGATGGATATCAATTCCACTCGCTCAAATCCCTGGGACGCAAAGCAAGTCATGTACGAAGCTTTGATTACGTCAGCTATTGACTCGGCTCAATTAGCCGAGTCCATTGGACTAAGAGGCGAGCAGATCATTCTCAGTTGCAAGGTAAGCGGGGTACAAGATTTAATTGCTGTCTACAGAGCATTAGCCGTCAGATGCAATTACGCGCTTCATCTGGGTCTTACTGAGGCGGGGATGGGTACTAAAGGTACGGTTGCTTCAAGCGTTTCCCTCGGTATTTTGTTACAAGAGGGCATTGGTGACACAATTCGTGTTTCCTTGACTCCTCAGCCCAACGAATCCAGGACCCAAGAGGTTGTTATCGCCAATGAAATACTGCAGTCCCTTGGACTGCGGACATTTGTACCAAGTGTGACTGCCTGCCCTGGATGTGGACGAACAACAAGCACTACCTTTCAAGTGTTGGCTCAAGAAATAGACGAGTACTTAAGGGCTCAAATGCTGGTTTGGCGAAAAGAGTATCCTGGGGTAGAGCATTTGAAGGTTGCGGTTATGGGATGCATTGTGAATGGTCCTGGAGAGAGTAAGCATGCTGATATTGGAATAAGCTTGCCAGGCACGGGAGAGGCTCCTGCGGCACCAGTTTTTATTGACGGCGAGAAGGTCTTAACACTACGCGGAGACTCCATAGCCCAAGAGTTTCACAAAATCGTAGATCAATATGTGCAAAAGCGTTTTGCAAAAAAAGAGGCCGTCTAGCCAATAAATGAGTTTGATCTAATTCATTAAAAATCTACAAAATCTTTAAAGCTTCCATGAGTCAAAAATTAACTGCCGTAAAAGGCATGAACGATCTACTACCACCTGAGTCACACTCTTGGGTATGGTTGGAGGGTGTTGTGCGTGGCATTATGAACCGCTACGCCTATTCAAATATTCGTACCCCAATTGTTGAGCCCACCGCTTTATTTGTTCGGGGCTTGGGTGAGGTTACAGACATTGTTGAAAAAGAAATGTACTCATTTGAGGACCGTCTTAATCATGAACAACTCACGCTTAGACCTGAGGCAACTGCAGGGGTGGTCAGGGCAGTGATCGAGCACAACCTCTTGTATGAGGGTGGTAAGAGACTTTATTACATGGGTCCCATGTTTCGACATGAGCGTCCCCAAAGAGGAAGGTATCGCCAGTTTCACCAAATAGGCGCAGAAGCTCTAGGTTTTTCTTTGCCTGAAGTAGATGCAGAACTCATACTCATGGCGCATAACCTTTGGAATGAGCTTGGTTTGAAAAATATCAAATTGGAACTCAACTCCCTGGGGGAACCAGCTGAGCGCAGTTTACATAGAGCAGCGCTGATTGAATACTTTGAGTCGAATATTGAGGTGTTGGATGAGGATGCAAAAAGACGTTTGCACTCAAATCCATTGAGGATTTTAGATACCAAAAACCCTTCGATGCAGGAACTTGTTGAAAAAGCGCCTAAATTGATGGATTTTTTAGGTGAGTCGTCCAGCGCACATTTAGCCAAAGTCTGCAAAATACTAGACCTTAACGGAGTAACTTATTCGATAAATTCGAGACTTGTCAGAGGAATGGATTACTATAACCTTACAGTTTTTGAATTTGTTACGGATCAGTTGGGCTCGCAAGGCACCATTTGCGGTGGGGGGAGATACGATTATTTGATCTCTCAAATGGGCGGAAAGCCCTCTCCAGCCGTTGGCTGGGCAATCGGTGTGGAGCGTGTGCTTGAACTTTTAAAAGACGCCAATTTATTGCCCTCAATTGAAGGACCTGACGTGTTCGCCGTTGTTCCAAGCTCACGAGACATAGAAAAAGTTATGCAGGTTATCCAAAAATTGAGAGTCAAAGGAGTCTCAGTTCAAATGCATTCACCCTCGGCCTCTGGTAACCCGGGAAGCGCAAAACCCATCGACGCTGATGCTGATTCACGTGGTAGCATGAAATCACAATTCAAACGCGCAGACGCCAGCGGTGCTAAATTTGCCTTGATTTTTGGAGAAGACGAGCTCTCAAACGGTTTAGTCACTATAAAAACATTGAGAGACGGGGTTGGATTGCAAAGGGTTGAGGCATTGTCTAATGTTGACGATTGGGCTTCAAGCCTAAAATCATGACATTGATGTTGCCCTGGGAGCTCAGTTTTGATCAAAAGTGCGAGAGAATACTAGGTTGTATCTATTTAGGCTTTGAACCCTCGAATTTGTCATCAACTTGGGATCAACTTGAGATTAATGGCTAGACTTATATTGTGATACTTTGTATTAATTAATTGGTATTTATTTTAATAATTACAACTGAATTGGGAATTTCATGGCACTGCAATTAGACCTCGAAGAGCAAGAACAATTTGATCAACTCAAACACTTTTGGAGTCGTTGGGGTGATTATTTGGTGTGGTTGCTCATCGTTATATTAGGTGCATATGCAGCGTGGAATGGTTGGCATTATTGGCAACGCAGAGAGGCTGCGCAGTCGGCAGTGTTATTTGAAACAGTTGAACGTGCTGCGGAGTCTGCAGATTTAAACCTCATGGAACGCTCCTTTGGGGACATCAAGTCCAAATTTGGATCTACAACCTATTCAAATCAAGCAGGTTTTTTAGTGTCTAAGGTCTATTACGAACAAGGCCAATCTCAAAAGGCCGAGGACTCCCTAAACTGGGTGATTAAAAATCCAGTAGAGCCTGGATATGAAGCCTTGGCTAGGCTCAGATTATCAGCACTATTCATCGAACGAGGCGCTTTACAGGAGGCGAAGACAGTTCTTAGTGAAAAAATCACCCCTGAGTTCACCCCTTTGGTTGAAGACAGATTAGGGGATATTGATTTCATTGAAAAACAAACCGACAGTGCCAAAACACATTTTCTTAAGGCCTGGTCTGGTTTGGATTCTCGCGCTCCGTACAAAAAATTTCTAGAAGCAAAACTCAACGCACTTGGCATTGATCCCGCCTCTGCTGGTCCATTGATCCAACCCGGCGCTGAAAAACAAAATACTGAGACTAAGCCCAAAGGCTAGAGACTTAAGGCTAAATCTTTAAGGTAAAGCGTTATAGAAAAGTCTCGAACCAAAAATTGCACACAACAACGAATCCAATTAATCCAATGGCTATTTCATACATTTCAAACTCTTCGATAACGGGTCTAAAAACCCATGGTCGTATGCTCACATTGGCCCTTGCATTCATGTTACTTTTAGTTGGCTGTTCCACCAACAAAGTAAAGCCCCTGGTCCCCAGGCAAGAGCTAAGAGGGGTTTGGTCTACTGAGCTTGGTGGAGAGGTCAACTATCCTGCGGCTATTTTTTTGGCAAATGGGCTGATGGCTACCGGTACAAGTTCGGGTGCTGTTTCTGTATTGAATGCATCAACTGGTGCGCCCGTTTGGAAACTGAAACTTAAAAGTAACATCACCGCAGGCGTAGGATTTGACGGCGAACGAGCAGCTGTCATGACCCAAGAAAACGATTTAGTGGTCATGAAGGACGGGAAAATCTTGTGGCAGCAAAACCTTGGGGCTCAGTCCTACACTGCCCCATTGGTTGCAGGTCTAAGGGTATTTGTTTTATTGGCGGACCGCTCTGTGATCGCGTTTGACGGAGCTACAGGTAAAAAATTGTGGTCCCAACAAAAACCGGGCGATGCATTGGTGCTCAAACAAGCTGGCGTTTTAACTTCTTTTCGCAATACCCTACTTACTGGCTTTGGTGCTCGTCTGAGTGGACTTGATCCATTAACGGGCAAGATCTTATGGGAAGCCCCCATGGCTAGCCCAAGAGGGGTAAACGATTTAGAGCGTTTAGTTGATCTTGTTGGTCCGGTTGCTAGGGTAGGTGATGTGGTTTGTACCCGAGCTTTCCAAGCGCAAGTAGGCTGTGTCGACGCCTATTTGGGTAAGCTCATATGGACCAGGCCTTCATCTGGTGAGGAGGGTATCTCAGCAGATGGCAATCAATTGGTTAGTATTGAATCTAATGGACAAATTTTGTCATGGAGTGTGAACAACGGGGACAGACTTTGGGACCGTGATGCATTCAAGAGCCACCATGTCACCGCACCATTGGTGTCGTCTAAAGGAATTTTCCTCGGTGATGCGGTGGGTTGGGTATATCTTTTATCTAGAGAGGACGGAGCTGTATTGAACCGTATGCCAATTGGATCAACACGTGGATTTGCATCGCCTCCCACGGCTGTTGATGCTCAACATATGGTTATTGTGACTAAAAGCGGCGTAGTAAATCAATATTACACACCGTAATGATTATCAATTGCGACGGCCTCCCCCCTTTTGTCAATGTGACTTGAAATCAGTTTAATTGACACACTTTAATTTGATTAAACTACTTTGGATAAAAAAACAAATTGGTAGATTAAAGTGTTTTAGAAAATGACAGTTCAAACATCAGTTTGGTACTTAAGACTGTCTAGTCTGACTCAAGCGGAATTTTTTAATAGTAAGAACTGGAATATTTAGTGAAACCTGTGATCGCCTTGGTGGGGCGCCCCAATGTGGGCAAATCCACCCTCTTTAATCGTCTGACTCAAACCAGAGATGCGATCGTTGCGGACTTCGCGGGCTTAACTCGGGACCGTCATTACGGGAACGCCAAAATTGGCCCTCACGAATTTATTGTGATCGATACCGGTGGGTTCGAGCCAGACGCAAGTAGCGGTATTTATAAAGAAATGGCCAAACAAACCCAACAAGCCGTTGCCGAGTGCGATGTTGTGGTCTTTATGGTGGATGCGCGAGCAGGGGTTGCTGGTCAAGATCACGATATTGCTAAATATCTACGAAAACTAGGAAAACCTTCATTACTCGTTGCCAATAAGGCTGAGGGAATGCAAGAGGGACCTCGTTTGGCAGAATTCTATGAATTGGGATTTGGTGACGTTATTCCTGTATCTGCGGCGCATGGACAAGGGATACGGGGACTTTCACAAAGTGTGATGGAGGTCTTGAATCTATCCGATACAGATGAGCCAGAGGAAGAGGAAATTGACACCTCTGTCATCCGTTTGGCAGTAGCCGGGCGACCTAATGTAGGCAAATCAACCCTAATTAATACTTGGTTGGGGGAGGAGAGGGTAGTAGCATTTGATCAACCTGGCACGACCAGAGATGCCATTCACATCCCTTTTGA
This sequence comes from uncultured Burkholderiales bacterium, assembly GCA_903910745.1. Lineage (GTDB taxonomy): Bacteria > Pseudomonadota > Gammaproteobacteria > Burkholderiales > Burkholderiaceae_C > Limnohabitans. Next base: position 10,316 of record CAIWAO010000035.1, on the reverse strand, counting down.
GCGAGGAGGTCAAAGGTTTGATCTGATTGATACAGCGGGCCTTAGGCGTAAGGGAAAGGTCTTTGAAGCTATTGAGAAGTTTTCCGTCGTTAAAACATTACAAGCCATTGAATCTGCGAACGTTGTTCTTTTGTTGCTTGATGCAACTCAAGGGGTGACGGACCAAGATGCGCACATTGCGGGTTATATATTGGAGAGCGGACGAGCGGTGGTGATTGGAGTTAACAAATGGGACGCGGTTGATTCCTACCAAAGAGAGCTTCTAAACCGCTCTATAGAGTCGAGACTTGCTTTTTTGAAATTTGCCAAATTGCATTTCATATCTGCCATCAAACGCCAAGGTTTGGGCCCCGTATGGACATCTATTGCACAGGCCCACAAAGCTGCAATGTGCAAAATGCCAACTCCAAAACTTACTCGAATTTTGTTAGAGGCCGTACAGTTCCAGTCCCCCAAGAGAGCTGGAATGTTTCGACCGAAACTGCGTTATGCACACCAAGGGGGGATGAATCCACCTGTAATTGTTGTTCATGGAAACTCACTTGAGCATGTAAGCGATTCCTACAAAAGGTTTTTAGAGGGAAGATTTAGAAAAGAATTCAGTCTTGAAGGTACCCCCCTTCGGGTTGAGATGAAAACTTCAACTAATCCTTATGCAGATAAAGATAAGTAAGGATTTGTAAAAACAACTAATTTTGGGCTTTGAGTTTTGTATAGTAAAGATTTCTTTCTTATAAAGTACATTTCAAGCTTGTTATTATCACAAGTGTGTTTTTCTTTATAATCGAAACAAGTCTTCAAATTTAAAGACGTTTTTTTAATCAACACGGAGAATATCGTGAGCAACAACAAAGGTCAACTCCTTCAAGACCCTTTTTTAAACACCCTTCGCAAAGAACATGTACCTGTATCCATTTATTTGGTCAACGGTATTAAGTTGCAAGGACAAGTTGAGTCTTTTGATCAATACGTCATTTTGTTGCGAAATACCGTGACTCAGATGGTCTATAAACACGCTATTTCAACGATTGTCCCCGGCAGAGCGGTTAACTTCACCTCTATCGAAGGTCTTGGATATCCAGCGGATGCAACTGAGTCTTGAGCATTTGCATAAATATTTAGGTACTTACCAAATTTTGAATCTAATTAATTTAACGAGCACTCCTAATTTTGCGGTTTACACCGCTCAATTGCTTTGATAGAAACAAATACTGAATTTTTGAGCGAAATTGAAGCTACCGTTCAATTCGCAAAAACTGCTGATGCTCCTTGTATTTTGGTAGGAGTTGATTTTGGGGGGGGCTATTTCGACTCCGGTCTGGATGAACTTGGACAACTTGCCTTAACCGCAGGCTTAACACCTGTTGCAAGGGTCACATGCAAGCGACGGGCTCCTGATCCGGCGCTTTTTGTAGGAACGGGCAAAGCCGAAGAAATCAAGCAACTCGCTGAATCATTAGGTGCAGTTGAAATCCTTTTTGACCAAGCCCTCAGCCCTGCCCAACAACGTAATTTAGAGCGTGTCACTGGATTGCCAGTTAATGACAGAACTCTTTTAATTCTTGAGATATTTGGACAACGCGCAAGGTCTCACGAGGGTAAGTTACAGGTGGAACTGGCAAAACTTCAATACTTGAGCACTCATTTAGTCAGAAGGTGGTCACACCTTGAGAGACAAAGGGGGGGCATTGGAAACAGGGGCGGTCCTGGTGAAACTCAAATCGAACTTGACCGGCGTATGATCTCTGACTCAATAAAGCGGACTAAAGAGCGACTTGAGCGTGTAAAAAAACAAAGAAAAGTTCAACGCCGGCAAAGAGAGAAGCATCAGGTTTTTAAAGTCTCCTTAGTTGGGTATACAAACGCTGGGAAATCAACACTTTTTAACTCACTCGTAAAGGCCAAAGCTTACGCTGCCGATCAACTGTTTGCTACTTTGGATACGACGACAAGGCACGTTTATTTGGGCTCTCATCCTTTGAGTGGGGAGTCTTTAAATGCCTCAATATCTGATACAGTGGGTTTTATTCGTGACTTACCGCACACCTTGGTGGATGCATTTGAGGCAACGCTTCAAGAAGCAGCCCAAGCTGATCTTTTACTGCACGTCGTTGACGCATCACATCCGCAGTATTTAGATCAAATTGCAGAAGTACAAAAGGTTTTAAAAGAAATTCACGCCTCACAAGTTCCTCAAGTGCTTGTGTTTAATAAAATTGATGCACTAAGTGAAGAACAAAAACCACTTCTAAGGCAAGATCTTTATGATTTTGAAGGAAAACCAGTTCCAAGAATCTTTTTAAGTGCCCAAACGGGTGATGGACTTAGTGAGTTAAGGGGGCTTTTGGCTGAATCTATTGTGGGTTCTGACACACTTGAGGGACAAATGGATAAAAATTTACCTGAACTTTTAGATACTGATTCGCATAGTTAGCCCGTCTGAGGGTGATAATTTGTGCACAATCAGAGCTGTGCTTTAAAACGTACAATTTGCCGTGTTAACCTCATGTAAACCGATGATGTGTCAGATCTTTTGAGGTGAGTCTTTAAATCCACAATACATTTTTATAGTGCTCTTTTTCCTTTTCGCTAATTTTGATATTCTTGATTTTGAATAACCATAAGATGAACTTAAATTTAAGAACCGCGCTTTTACGCGCTCTCGCCCTGGTTGGGGCTCCTTTGAGTGCTTTTTTCAGTGCATTTGTCCAACTCTACAAATTGTTACTTTTTCGAGTAAGAGGGATGTTTAACTTAAATGACGGTAGGTGGGGAAGGGGACCTGAGGGTGGCGCACACAATACGGAACACAATTCAAACCCCAACCACAATTCGGATCAAAACTCGGGGCATAACCAGGGGCATAACCAGGGGCATAACTCAGGTAGCGGAAATGACTCACAATCGGGCTCAAATCCAGGCCCAAATGAGGGGGGTGGATTGCAAGCTCAACCCACTGAGCCTTCCCGTCCCAAGCCAAACCCATCTGGTCCTCCCGATTTAGATGAGTTGTGGAAAGACTTCAACAAGAAAATTGGAAAATTGTTTGGCAACAAAGGCAGTTCAAATTCTGGTGGTGACGCCGACTCCAATGGTCCTAATGGACCTAATGGATTTTTCCCAAACATTCAAAACTTTAAAATTGGCGCAGGTTTAATTGCCCTCGTCATTTTGGTCATTTGGCTAGGCACTGGTTTCTTTATCGTACAAGAGGGACAGCAAGCCGTTATTACTCAGTTTGGTGGGTACCACTCAACGGTTGGCGCAGGTATCAATTGGCGCCTTCCCTATCCCATACAAAGGCATGAGATTGTTTATGTAACCCAAATCCGCTCTATCGATATTGGACGTGACGCGGTCATGAAAGCAACCGGACTTCGTGAGTCAGCCATGCTGACAGAGGACGAGAATATTGTTGAAATCAAGTTTGCCGTTCAATACCGATTGACGGACGCTAGAGCCTATCTTTTTGAGAGTAAGAACCCAACTGATGCAGTAACACAGGCCGCAGAGACAGCAGTCAGAGAAGTTGTTGGCAAAATGCGTATGGACTCTGCTTTGTCCGAAGAGCGTGACCAGATTGCTCCTCGTGTTAGGGCCATCATGCAAAATATATTGGACAGTTACAAGGTGGGAATTGAAGTTGTTGGCATCAACTTACAACAAGGCGGGGTTCGTCCGCCCGAGCAAGTTCAAGCCGCATTTGACGATGTTCTTAAAGCGGGACAAGAGCGTGAGCGCGCCAAGAACGAGGCGCAGGCCTATGCAAATGATGTTATCCCCAGAGCAGTTGGATCTGCCTCACGCCTTAAACAAGAGGCCGATGCTTACAAGGCTCGTATCGTTGCACAAGCAGAAGGGGACGCACAGCGTTTTAAATCTTTACTCGCTGAATACCAAAAGGCGCCTCAAGTTACTAGGGACCGTTTGTACATCGATACGATGCAACAAATCTACACCAACGTCACTAAGGTCATGATTGATGCTCGCCAGGGCTCCAATTTACTGTACCTGCCCCTAGATAAGATTTTACAACTCAGTGGCCAATCTGCTGGCACTGGTGCTGCCAATACGGGTAACAACACAAACAACACTAACTCACAAAACCCCAATGGTAATGCCATCAACGGAGCCCTTGAAAACGACAGTAATTCACAAAGTTCCGGCGATCTAAGGGGAAGAGATTCCCGCGGACGTGAGCGCGACGTAAGATAAGAAAAAGAGACGAGAATTTACTATGAACAAATTAGGTTTTTACATATCAACTGCTATTTTGGCAATAGCCATCTTTAGCTCAACTATATTCGTTGTCGATCAACGCCAGTTCGGGGTTGTTTACTCACTAGGTCAAATTAAGCGTGTCATCAATGAGCCCGGTCTGAACTTTAAATTTCCACCCCCTTTTGAGAACGTCAAATTCATCGACAAACGTCTGTTGACACTTGACAGTACCGATACTGAGCCAATGCTTACCGCAGAAAAGCAAAGAATGGTCATCGATTGGTATGTCCGCTGGAGAATTACTGAGCCTTCCCAGTACATCAGAAACGTAGGCCTTGATGAGTCAGCAGGCGCTCAACAACTCTCACGTGTTGTTAGGAACGCGTTTCAAGAGGAAATAAACAAACGAACCGTCAACGAGCTACTCTCAACAAAGCGGGAAGGCCTAATGACTGACGTCAAGCGTGAAGTCTTAGAAAAAGTAAAGGGCGAAAAACCCTGGGGAATTGACGTTGTGGATGTTCGTATCAACCGTGCTGATTATGTAGATGCAATCACTGAATCCGTTTATCGTCGTATGGAGGCAGAGAGAAAAAGGGTTGCAAATGAACTTCGTTCCACCGGAGCAGCGGAGGGTGAGAAAATTCGCGCTGACGCAGATAGGCAAAGAGAAATTACAATTGCCAATGCATACCGTGAAGCACAAAAGATCAAGGGCGAGGGCGACGCTGAGGCAGCCAAGATCTATGCTGACTCATTTGGACGTGATCCTTCGTTTGCTCAGTTTTACAGAAGTTTAGAGGCTTACAAGAGCACCTTTAACAAAAAGTCTGACTTAATGGTTCTTGACCCAAGCAGTGACTTCTTTAAAGCAATGCGGGGAAGTAACTCTAATGGCTCAGCCCTTAATGCGAGTCCTCCTGCTAAAAAATAGTAGGCTATTTCATAATTAGCCACAACCCTGATTTTTCATGGACTCACACACCCTTTGGTTAGCCTTGGCACTGGTTCTCATTATTGAGGGTTTTTTGCCATTTGCCACTCCAGCCCAGTGGAGAAAAATGTTTTTGCAAATTCTTCAACTAAAAGATGAGCAAATTCGCTTCTTTGGGTTGTGTTGTGTCCTTTTTGGGGTAGCACTTTTGTGGATTTTGAGCTAAATCCTCATAAAACTAGCCGGTTTCCCCCTCTAAGCTCTGTAGAATTACCCATTTAACAGCACACCCCATTTTGCTTATGTCCGCTTGGGTCCTGCCGGATCACATTGCCGATGTTCTGCCCTCAGAGGCAAGACACATCGAAGAACTCAGACGTCTTTGTTTAGACTCAGCCCGCACATTCGGGTATGAGCTTATCATCCCGCCTATGTTGGAACACCTTGAGTCACTTTTATCTGGCTCAGGTACCTCCTTGGATCTGCAAACCTTCAAACTCATCGATCAGCTATCTGGTCGAACCCTGGGCTTAAGGGCTGATACAACCCCTCAAGTCGCTCGCATCGATGCCCACCTTTTAAACCGGGAAGGGGTTACACGACTTTGTTACTGTGGTCCAGTGTTGCATACACGTCCGAGTAAACCATTTGCTACTCGCGAACCCATGCAATTTGGTGCTGAGATATATGGCCATTCAGGACTTGAGGCAGACCTTGAGATCGTCGACCTGGCTATGCACTGTTTATCCAAAGCAGATCAAGACTCATCTCAAAGTAAATTGAAATTTCAGATTGAGTTAGGTCACGCCCGTATTATTCCTTCGCTCCTAAAGGGCATAAGCCTTTCTTCAGAACAATCTGATCGTCTAAAGTCGTGTATTGCAACCAAAGACGTTTCAGGACTTAGGGTAGTTTGTGCTGATTTACCTGCTCAAAATGCTAAAGCATTAATTGATTTGGTTGATCTATACGGTACACAGGAGGTTTTGCCTAAAGCACGTAAAGTGTTGAAAGATTGGCCAGAGGCACTGAAAGCAATCGACGATTTAGATTGGCTCAAAGAGCGTTTGATTCAACGATATCAAGGAGTCCTAAATATTAGCATTGCTTTTGATTTGTCTGATGTTCGGGGGTACAGTTATTACACAGGAATTCGTTTCTCTGTCTACACCCAAGGTCTTACTGACGCATTGATCCGAGGAGGTCGCTACGATGAAGTGGGAGCGGTCTTTGGTCGATCAAGACCAGCAGTAGGCTTTAGTTTGGATTTAAAAGATTGGGTTCAATTGATCGCCCACCCTGTTCCAAGAACCGCCATCAAAGCGCCTTGGTCCGATGATCACCGACTCATTCAAATTATTAATGAACTGCGAGAGCGTGGAGAGACCGTCCTTTGTATGCTTCCAGGTCAAGAAATCACGTGGGATGAGTTCTCTTTTGATCGACAACTTGTACTTCTAAATGATTCCTGGGAAATTCAGACAATATGAGGGTAAAAGTTGTCTATTATTTTTTTTGGTTTTCTTTGTTTTTTTGATGCATTTTAAGTTTTCTTTTATTTCTTTAACTCTTATATCTGATTTGTTATGAAACCAATTCGTGGTCGCAACGTAGTAGTAGTCGGTACCCAATGGGGGGATGAAGGCAAAGGTAAATTGGTGGATTGGTTGACAGAGTCCTCCCAAGGTGTTGTCCGTTTCCAAGGCGGACACAATGCTGGTCACACACTGGTCATTAACGGAGTTAAGACAGCACTGCATCTCATCCCAAGCGGTATTATGCGAGCCGGTGTTAAATGTTATATAGGTAATGGCGTAGTACTCTCTATGGCTAAGTTACTGGAGGAAATCCGCGGTCTTGAAGGCGCAGGTGTTGAGGTGAGATCGAGACTGCGAATCAGTGAAGCATGCCCCTTAATACTCTCGTACCACGTAGCGCTTGATGTTGCCAGAGAGGCTGCTATTGAGAGCTCTGGGAACGCAAAGATTGGTACCACTGGGCGCGGTATCGGCCCTGCTTACGAGGACAAAGTTGCACGGCGTGCCCTAAGGGTTCAGGACCTTAAAAATCCTGCGAGATTTGCAGAAAAACTAAAAACGAATTTAGAACTACACAACCATATTCTTAAAAACTTCCTTCACGCCCCAGAAGTTAATTTTGAGGAAGTACTCGCTGAAGCCCTTGAACACGCCAAGGAGGTTTTACCCATGGCGGCTGATGTCTCTAGGGAGCTCAACGATGCCAACCTAAACGGTGCCAATTTACTCTTTGAAGGAGCTCAAGGCACATTACTGGATGTTGACCACGGTACCTATCCCTTTGTCACCTCAAGCAACTGCGTGGCTGGCAATGCCGCTGCTGGGGCCGGTGTCGGCCCCGGGATGCTGCACTATGTTTTGGGCATCACCAAAGCTTACTGCACGCGTGTTGGGGGAGGACCTTTCCCAACAGAGCTGGACTGGGAAACGCCGGGAACAATTGGTCACCATTTATCAACTGTTGGAGCTGAGCGCGGGGTGACTACGGGCAGAGCTCGCAGATGCGGTTGGTTTGATGCCGCGCTGCTCAAACGCAGCGCGCAGGTTAACGGTTTATCAGGTCTGTGCATCACCAAGTTGGACGTGTTGGACGGACTTGAGTATTTGGACTTGTGCACCGGATATATCCTTGACGGCAAAAAAACAGATATATTGCCAATGGGAGCTGATGAGATTGCTAAATGTGAGCCCATTTATGAGCGCATGCAGGGCTGGACCCAGACCACCGTAGGTATTACAGAGTACGACAAATTACCTATTGAGGCGAGACTTTATTTACAAAGAATCGAACAAGTCACCGGAGTTCCAATACACTTGGTATCCACAAGCCCAGACCGGGACCATACTATTTTGATCCAACACCCTTTCTTGGCTTGAAATAGTTCGAACAAAAGAATTTTTTACAAAAGGTATCCCTCATGTTGACTGAAGACGGTAAGCACTTGTATGTCTCTTATGATGAATATCACAGTTTGATAGAAAAACTGGCCATCAAGATTCATCAATCTAATTGGGAATTCGATACTATTTTGTGCTTAGCTAGAGGTGGGATGAGGCCTGGAGATATTTTGTCTAGGATTTTGAACAAACCTCTTGCAATTATGTCAACAAGCTCATACCGCTCAAATGCTGGAACCCAACAAGGCCATCTAGACATTGCAAGGTTCATCACCACCCCTCAAGGAGAGATTGCAGGACGTGTGCTTTTGGTAGATGATTTAGCCGACTCTGGTCACACTTTAAACCAAGTGATCAAACTCCTAAAGACCAACTATGCCCCTATCACTGAGCTCAGAAGTGCTGTCATTTGGACCAAAGGAGTTTCTACGTTTACACCCGATTTTTCTGTCGAATACCTTCCAACCAACCCTTGGATTCATCAACCCTTTGAGAGCTATGACTCAATGAGTCCAGATCAGTTGGTTGAGAAGTGGAAGATTTAGCATTCCCCTTTGTTGTACCCGTATCCTAATAGGTGACCCAACAATGGCAAAGACAACTCACCTGATTCACCATCCATACGCGCCGCCCGAGGGGTTTGTAGCGCCGCAGTTTCCGACCTACAGAGCGTCGACGGTTATTTTCCCAAACGTCAGCACTATGCGGGCAAGAGATTGGAAACAAAAATCAGGCTATACATACGGACTTCACGGTACTCCCAGTTCCTTTACCTTGGAGGAGCGACTGGCAAGCCTTGAGGGAGCTAAATTTTGTCAACTTGTCCCAAGCGGACTTGCTGCAATTGCCTTAGTTAACTTATCATTGCTTAAATGTGGTGACGAGGTTTTAATTCCCTCTAATGCATACGCCCCAAGCCTTGCTTTGGCTTTAGGAGAGCTTGCACATTACGGAATAACTCACCAACTATACGACCCCTTGAACACTGCTGACCTTGCTCAAAAAATCAGTGGCAACACTCGCTTGGTTTGGGTAGAGGCACCTGGCTCTGTCACGATGGAGTTTCCTCCAATTGAGGCCATCGTGCAACTGTGCAGGGACAAAGGCGTCCTCAGTGCACTGGATAACACCTGGGGTGCAGGTCTGGCGTTTAATGCCTTTAATTTATACGCTCAGGATAAGACTCCCCTAAGCGTTGACATCAGCATTCAAGCCCTAACTAAATACGCCAGTGGCGGTGGGGACGTGCTGATGGGATGCGTTTGCACCTGTGATGAAAGCCTTAATCATAAGATTAAACTCACGCACATGCGACTAGGTTTAGGTGTTGCCTCACATGACGTTGAGACCGTATTGCGCTCCCTACCTAGTATGCAACTCAGGTACACGACTCAAGACGTCACCGCTAAATTTCTAGCGAACACACTTAGCGTGAGGGAGGAAGTTGCACAGGTCCTCCATCCTGCTATTCAAAGTAGTCCAGGACACATGAATTGGCTAAACTCATGCGGTAATACTCTGCTTGCTGCAAGTATTTTTAGTGTTATCTTTAGACCTGATTATTCACAAGACCAAGTTGACCTATTTTGTGATAGCTTGAAGTACTTCAAAATTGGCTATAGCTGGGGTGGCCACATCAGCCTAGTCGTCCCTTACGATCTGAAGATGATTCGTCCTGCACTTTTTAATGGGATTGATCAAAATGCTGATGGCCAAGCTTTGTCAGCAGGTTCACAGGTTAAGGGCAGTACTGACTCTCTTAAACCTGGTCATTTAGTGCGTTTGTGCATAGGACTTGAAGACGCTGAGGATTTAACTAGCGATCTTGAGCAGGCCTTGCAAACCGCATTTCACAATTCTTGATCTGCGCGGTAATGCAAAACCAATTCAGCGGCTAATGTGCTGAAGGCTTGCTGGTCATAGGTTTTTATTTGCGCAGGCAATGCGCTTTTAAACTGAGCGAAATTTCTAGAAATTGAACCTGTGTAGGCGGGATCGTAGTGCAAAGATAGCAACTCCTCAACAACGTTCGGTGTATTTCCCTCATCTATCCATTCCTGCCAACGATTCAGTACCTCCTTGCCAAGCAAGGGGAGCAAAGCCTGTAGGCGAGTTGAGAAGAGATCGCTGTCTTTGACGAAAAAGCTGTACTCATCAAGGAGTAACTTAACTCGTTCAGGTGTTGGCATCTGAAGATCGATGCATGCACTAGAACGCATTTTGTG
>CAIWAO010000034.1 GCA_903910745.1 uncultured Burkholderiales bacterium | reverse complement strand
GACTGTCTTGTCAATAATTAAGCAATGGTTTTAAAAAGCTCTGATGAGCCCCATCAGTTTGCTATACCGAATATTAACTAAAGTACTTATACAACTTGCCAGTAAAGAATTCTTCTTTACTGGCTTTTTAGTGTCCAAATCATCATTAGAATAGATTACATATTACTGACAATTTAGTTAGGCTTGAATAATGATCAATACAAAATCACACCTGATTTTCTCTAAAAATCTAATCATCCGATTAGGATTAGTTGGCTTTGTTACTTGCACACCTGTTTCTTTAGCGCTTGCTGAGGGGGGCAACTTAAAGTCGGGGATTGACACCCAACTCCTTGATCAGGCTATTCGACCCGTTGATGATTTTTATGCGCATGTCAGCTCAAAGTGGATTCAGCAAACTGAAATGCCGGCTGAGAAAAGTCGCTACGGTACCTTCAATATAGTTGCAGACTCCAATGAGAAAAACCTTAAGAAGTTAGTTGATTCATTGCTAGACGTCCCCTCGGCAGAACAAAAAGAACCAGAGAAAAGGAAAATTTCAAATCTTTATAGCAGCTTTATGGACGAGTCGATCGTCGAGGCGAAAGGAGTTACCCCTCTTGCGCCTTACTTGAGAAAAATCGACGCAGTTAAGCTAAATTCTGATTTATCTAGTTTAATGGGCGAGTTTACCCCCCTAGGCTTTGGGATGCCCTTTAATGGAGGTGTCCGTCAAGATGCTAAAAATCCTGATTTAACCGTATTTAACATGGGTCAAAGCGGCTTGGGCTTACCAGACAGAGATTACTATTTACAAAACGATCCAAAGCTAGAGAAAGTAAGAGCTAGTTACCTGCTCTACATTGAAAAACAGTTCATGTTGATGGGGGATAAAAATGCGGCTCAACATGCGCGAGAGGTTTTAAATCTAGAAACTGAATTAGCAAAAATTCAGTGGACTAAGGTGGAGAACCGGGATCCAGTTAAGACTTACAACAAAGTCTCCCTCAAAGAGCTCAAGGACCTAATGCCAGGATTTGATTGGCAAAATTATTTCAAATCAGCGGGAGCAAACAAAGCAACTGAAGTACTAGCGATAAATCAGCCCAGTTATTTTCAAGCTTTATCGGTACTCCTGGCCAACCAACCGGTAGAGGTTTGGAAATCCTATTTCAAGTTTCACCTTGTCAAGGACATGTCTCCCTACCTATCAAAAGACTTTGTAGATACCCGTTTTTCTTTTTACGGAACTGAGCTTAGTGGTATCCCAAGTCAAAAACCAAGGTGGAAGAGGGGCCTGATGTTGGTTGAGCAGTGCATGGGGGAAGCACTTGGGAAGCAGTATGTGGCAGAGTACTTTCCCGCCGAAGCAAAGTCTCGTATGGATAAATTGGTTAAGAATTTGCTCGTTGCCTATAAACAGGACATTGAAAATCTGAGTTGGATGACACCACAGACCAAAGCAAAGGCTTTGGAGAAACTTGCCACTTTTAAGACCAAGATTGGATACCCGGATAAATGGCGCGACTACTCGTCTCTAAATTTTGAGCGTACTGATTTAGTGGGTAACGTCATAGCTGCAAATCAGTTTGATTACGCGAGGGATTTAGAAAAGATTGGCAAACCCATAGACCGCTCAGAGTGGCACATGTCCCCGCAAACGGTGAATGCATATTACAGTCCCCAGTGGAATGAAATTGTATTTCCAGCAGGCATACTTCAATTCCCGTTCTTCAATCTTGAGGCCGATGATGCAGTGAACTATGGCTCGATTGGCGCTGTTATTGGTCATGAGATCAGTCACGGATTTGATGACAAAGGCAGCCAATACGACGGAAGCGGTCGACTTCTCGGGCAGCCAGGATGGTTCACGAATGAGGATATGAAAAACTTTAAAGCGCGAACCCAGGGCTATGTTTTGCAATACTCAGCTTACTCTCCCGTCCCTGGCTTTCCCGTCAATGGAGAGTTAACACTTGGGGAAAACATCGCAGATAACTCAGGATTAGAAATAGCATTTAAAGCTTATGAAATTTCCTTAAACGGTAAACCTTCAACTGTGCTAGATGGACTAACGGGTGAGCAAAGATTTTTTTACGGCTACGCCCAGGTCTGGAGAGAGAAAATTCGAGATGAAGAGGCAATCATGCGAATAAAATCAGATCCTCATTCACCGGGTAAATTCAGGGGGCGTTTGCCTTTAATGAACTCTGATGCTTTTTACAAAGCATTTGGGGTACGTGAGGGAGACAAGATGTATTTACCTCCCTCACAAAGAATTACCCTTTGGTAGCTCCAAAATTAAAATGAAGATAAGTGTCTAATTGAATTAATTCCAAATTAGCCAAACTACACACTTAGAGACAAAAACTTGGACTGAGTTTTAAATATAAACAATTGAACGTTAATTTTAGGGTTACTTTTAGATGAGAAAGAATTTTTATATTGGTGCTTTGGTATTTTCACTTACTGCATCGCACTTGTGTGCTGCTCAAGTAAAACCTAATCCAGTTAAGTTGCCACCTGCAATTTCCGAAGCCACTACTTCTGAGTACCCAGGCGTCATCAAATTAGAAGTCGATGCTTCTGAGAACCTACTTCACATTTTCAGGGTAAAAGAGACGATTCCTGTTAAGACCTCAGGTAGGATGACATTGCTCTTCCCTAAATGGCTTCCAGGTGAGCACGCCCCTGATGGTCCAATATCTAGGTTTGCTGGTCTTGTCATTAAAGCAAATGGAAAACGTATTGCATGGGAGCGCGATACGCTTGAGATGACTGCGTTTCATTTGGATGTGCCAGTCGGTGCAACTGAATTAAATATCGAAATTACTCTTCAAGCTGGTTTACAGACCTCCTTCAGCGGCACAACAGCTACAAGCGACATATTGATTGTGAAGTGGCATTCTTTGGCACTTTATCCCGCAGGTTATAGAGTCAGTGGAATAAAAATACAGCCAAGTGTCAAATTGCCATTGGGTTGGGGTAAGGCTTCGGCACTTGACGGCGCGACTGAGTCTGCAGGAGTGATCACTTTTAGGGAGACGACTTTTGAAACTCTGGTTGACTCGCCTTTATTTGCTGGTAAATACTTTAAATCTTTTGATCTAGATCCTGGCTCCTCAGTGCCGGTTCGTTTGAACGCATTTGCGGATGTGCTCTCTAATTTAGAAGCAAAGCCTGAGCAAATTGATGCACATAAAAAATTGGTTCAACAAGCCACTAAAGTCTTTGGTTCACATCACTATGATCATTACGATTTTTTACTAACTCTTAGTGAACCGATTGGATTTGTGGGTATCGAACACCACCGCTCAAGTGAAAATGGATACCTACCAAAATATTTCACAGATTGGGACGCTATGGCCCCACACAGAGATCTTTTAGCTCATGAATTTACCCATTCATGGAACGGTAAGTTTCGCAGACCCGCTGATTTATGGACACCTGACTACAACAGACCCATGCAAAACAGTTTGCTATGGGTGTATGAGGGGCAAACTCAATTTTGGGGTAAAGTGCTTGCAGCAAGGAGTGGACTCATGACTCAACAGCAGACCCTTGATAGCATTGCAGTACTTGCAGCACGGTTGGATAATATGCCCGGTCGAGCTTGGAGAAATCTTCAGGATACAACCAATGATGAGATCTTAGGGGCAAGGTCTAACAGGGGTGAGAGTAGTTGGCTTCGAGGTTTAGATTATTATGATGAGGGGTTACTGATTTGGCTTGATGCAGATACGCTTATTAGGGAGAAGACGGCAGGAAAAAAATCTTTAGATGATTTTGCAAAAATGTTTTTTGGGGTAGAAAATGGATCATATGTACCCCTTACCTACACGTTTCAAGACGTTGTAAAGACATTAAACGATATCCTTCCCTACGACTGGACCAGTTTTTTGAGAAAAAGACTTAATAGCAACGATCTGCGAGCACCTCTTGATGGTTTGACCAGAGCGGGCTATAAACTTGCCTACACTGATATGCCCTCAGACTTTATTAAGGGTAACGACACAATTCGAAAACAAACAACCCTGACTTATTCAATTGGATTAACCCTGGGCGAAGCAAACAAGGTCAAGGAAGTTCAGTGGGAAGGTCCAGCGTTCAAGGCAGGTCTAACAATTGATTCAGTGATCGTTGCGGTTAACGGCATTCCATGCAGTCCAGAAGTCCTTAGGCAGGCCATCGTGGAAGCTACTAAATCATCTGAGCCTATCAGTTTAATCATTAAAGCAGATGATCGTTACAGAACTATCAATGTAAATTATCATGATGGACTAAAGTATCCAAAGCTAGAAAGGTTGGGGACTGGGCCCAATATGCTTGAAAAACTTTTGACGCCCTTGTAGTAGTAAACAATTTTTAAATTGGAGAGTCGGAATGAAGAAAACTGCTAATTTTTACTACGACATACTTTCTCCATTCTCTTATTTGTTTCTAAAACAAAGGCGGTCCTTAGTGGATCGACTTGAACTGGTACCCGTTCCCATATTTTTACCAGGTATTTTGAAAATTCAAAATAATATGGGTCCAGCTGAAGTACCTGCCAAAAGAAATCACACCTACGAGTTCTGCGTTTGGCAAGCAAGCCTTCTGGGTGTTAAATTTAAAATGCCCAGGAAGCATCCATTCTCTAGTTCTGCTGTTCAAAGGCTACTTCTAAAGCACTCTGCAGACTTCCCCATGTTGGATAAGGCTTTCGATTTTGTTTGGGCTCAGGGCGGTGATGTTGAAGCTGGGTGGGCAGAATTTTGTCAATGTATAGGGCTTGGTGGAGATACACCCAAACCCACAGATGAGGCGGTCAAGGCTCAGTTGATCAAAAATACAAATGAGGCAACGCAAAGAGGAGTATTTGGAGTACCCACTGTAAGTATTGATAACCGAATATTCTTTGGTTGCGATTCAATAGATTGGATTCATCAGTATTTAGACGATCCAAATCTGTTCAATAAACCTGAGTATCTTGATGTACTTGCAATTAAAAATCCGCTTGCTGAATAAGGCATTAACTCAATAGACAACTTACTTTATGTTTTGCCGTTTGATTAGATTAGATTCAAAATCTCTTCAAATCCAGAAGCTATGTAGTCTGGTTTCGAGTTCTCCAGAGGAGTCCCCTGGTTGTAACCATACGGCATAAGCCAGACTTTAACGCCTCCATTTTTCGCAGTTTGAGCGTCGGTTGATGAATCCCCAACAAAAAGACTCTCAATTGCTTTAACCTGGTATTTTTTTAAGCACATTTCAATACAACTAGGATCGGGTTTTTTTGTGTCGAGTGTGTCACCCGAAATAACCATATCAAATGTATTGTTCAGTTTGTGTGCCTTAAGAATTCTTTCTGTGAATTTAGCCTCTTTGTTTGTGATGATCGTGACGATCAATCCGGCAATCTTTAATTTATCAATAACCTCTCGAACCCCAGGGTATAAAGTGCTTTGTGTGCCGCATCTTAGTAAATAGTGTTTGTCAAATTTGGTTTGAATATCTGCACGTTCGTCCCAATTTCGAATTTCTTGTTTAGATTTTTTAAAAGCATGAGCAAGTGCACTGATCAACAACTCTTGAGTACCGTGACCAATCCAGTCTATAACTTGGGGTAGACTGACTGGAGCTTTGCACAGTTCGCCAAGGGTATCATTGGTTGCAAGAGCAATCTCAGGCGCGGTATTGATTAAAGTACCGTCTAAGTCAAACATAAGCAGTTTTAATTTTGGAACCATTATTGATGCCCGTGTGTTTGGTTTGTTATTAATTTATATTTGAAAATTAGGGTAATTATTTATTACAAACAAGATCAAACACAAATAATTAGTACTTTAGAAATATTAAAATTCTGAAGTGAAACATAAATACCTTCCCCGAATTAAATAACTTGAAATTTGTAGTAAATTTCAATTATTGTTACATTTAGTACGCTTAATTGAATTAAAAGTTAGTAATTTATTAATTTTTAATGACCCAGCGATGCTTTTTGTCACTATTTCTTCAAACTTTAGATTTATAGAGGTTCTATCTTGATAGCTCTTTCCAGAATGCATTCTTTTCGTTCGTTTTTGGTGGGAACATCAATTTCTTTGATAGTCGGTTTTTTTCAAATGGCATATGCGCAAAACCCTGCTGAAGGGCAAAGTGGTGCAAACGTTAACGCAGAGTTGGTAACCAATCCATACGGTATTGGAGCGCTTTGGGACGGATCAGACAGTATTACAAAGTTTGTGCTCTTGTTACTCCTGGTCATGAGCGTTGGTAGTTGGTATATTATTGTCTCCAAAGTACTTGTGAACCGCAAAATGGCGGAGCAATCTGCTCAGGCAGATGCCCATTTTTGGGGCGAACCAACTGTTACTCAAGGTGCCTCTAAATTAGAGGAAAAGAGTCCCTACAGATTTATCGCCGAGTCAGGCGCAGGGGCGATCAAAACGCATACCGGACTGAAGAAGAACATTCCTCAAAACGATTGGTTGCAGATGAACATCCAAAGTGCAGTTGATACAGTACAAAACAAGTCTCAAAGTGGCCTGTCTTTCTTGGCAACTGTTGGATCGACCTCTCCCTTCGTGGGACTCTTTGGAACGGTCTGGGGGATTTACCATGCGCTCACAGCCATTGGTATTTCTGGGCAAGCTTCAATTGATAAAGTTGCAGGTCCTGTAGGGGAGGCTTTGATCATGACCGCGATTGGTCTAGCTGTTGCTATTCCTGCGGTACTTGGATATAACTACTTGGCCAAGAAAAACAAGGAAGTAATGGACGATGTCAAAGAGTTCAGTGAGGAACTTAACGGCGTGTTGATTGGATCTGAAGGGCGTGCGGCTTAAACACCAAGTTTGAATGCAAAGTTTAAACGCAAGCCTTTGCGCAAACTCCTGCGCTAAATATTCTCTTAGACTGCAAATCAGGACTCTCCCATGGCAATGAATGTTGGCTCAAGCGATAGTGAGATCATCTCCGCTATCAACACCACTCCGTTGGTGGATGTGATGTTGGTTCTGCTGATCATCTTTTTGATCACTGTTCCCGTTGTTAATACATCCATCCCAGTTGCTCTGCCCAAGGAGCGAGTGGAGATCCGGGAGACGAAGCCTGAGAATGTGATTATCTCTGTTGACAAAGTCGGGGCGATCTATCTCTACGAGTCCAAGATGGCCAACGTAGATACATTGGTTGAAAAGCTTAAGACCAAATCTAAGCTTAGACCTCAACCTGAGATCCAAATCAGGGGCGATATGGACGCAAATTATGAGGGCGTGGGCAAGATACTCTTGGCATGTCAAAGGGCAGGAATCAGCAAAGTTGCATTTATCACCGAGCCCCCCGCTCGTTCTTTGTAAGTCCTGTCTGTTCTAGACCTGAATCGATACTCCTTTATAAATGAATTTACGGTATGGCAATTAAAGAATCTAAACTGAGGCGAAAAATCCAATCCATGGAAGTCATGATGGATATGAACACGACACCCTTGATTGACGTGATGTTGGTGCTCTTGGTGATGCTGATCATCACTATTCCAATTCAACTGCACGCCATCAACTTGGATATGCCAGTTGGGGTGCCGCCGAGCAATTTGGACAAGCCACAGATCATTAAAATTGATATCGATCAAAACAATGTAGTCTATTGGCAGGGTTCCTCTGTCACCCCAGAGGTTCTCGCTAAGGACATGGCCGAGATTGCCCAACAAAGCTTCCAACCGGAGGTGCATTTGCGCCCTAACAAGAACTGTAAGTACTCTGTATTTGCAAACGTATTAGCAACATCAAAGCGAATGGGTTTGACCAAGATCGCGGTGATCGGCAGCGAGCAATTTATCCAATGAGCGCGCGCAGTTCCGTACACCAGTATGAGCAATCCAAGAAAAGCGGCTTGGGTTGGGGAATCGTTGTAGGCATACACGTCTTAGTGCTTTATTTGTTGATCAGTGGAATGGCACAAAAGGGATTGAAAATCATCAGTAAGCCTCTCACTGCCACGGTGATTCAAGAGGTGATCATTCCGCCCCCACCCCCTCCACCGAAGAAGATAGAAAAGCCTCAGCCGGACATGCCTAAAACCATGCCGATGCCTTTCGTACCTCCTCCAGAGGTGCAGGCGCCTACTCAGCAAACTGCGACAATCGCTGCAGTAACTGCTCCACCTCCTGCGCCTGCCGTCATAGCGCCACCCGCTCCTAAAGGACTAACAGGCAAGCAAGACATAGGAATTGTTTGTCCCAAACAAGTCAGACCTGAAATGCCAGTCAAGGCCATAAGGGACAACGTGGAGGGCGTCGTCAGGGCTCAAATCTTGGTGCAAAACGGGGATGTCAAGGAAGTCACTATATTATCGGGACCCAGAGTGTTTCATGCTGCGGTCAAGGAAGCGATGATGCAGTACAAATGCAAGACCGAGACAGATGCGGTCACTGCGACCCAGGAGTTTACATTTAAGTTGGAATAAAGGCTGGTTTTAGATTTAACACTTCTTTTCTTTCTAGATTTTTAAAGGTTTAATAGATATATGAGTACCCCGCAAACATCTACTTTTACTCAATCAGATCAAGAACCCCAAGAATCAAGAAATGATTCTCGTCAACCGCCTGGGTTAAGAGTTATTTTCTTTACTGAAATGTGGGAACGCTTTAGTTACTACGGAATGCGTTCTCTTTTGGTGCTTTACCTCATTAACTCCCTTTCTTACACACGAGAAAACGCTCTTGCCCTTTACGGTATTTACACGGGTCTTGTTTACCTTACTCCTATTTACGGAGGGGCAATTGCTGATAAATATTTAGGTAAAAGAAGAGCCCTTTTGATTGGCGCCATGTTAATGGTGTTGGGGCATTTTTGCATGGCTTTTGATTCCCTACTTTATGTAGCTCTGGGGTTGCTGATCGTTGGCAATGGATTTTTCAAGCCCAATACATCATCTCTTGTTGGTGATCTTTATGGTCCAGGTGAGGAGAGTAAGAGGGCCGGAGGGTATTCTATTTTTTATATGGGGATTAATTTAGGAGCTTTCTTGGCTCCTTTAGTAGCCGGCACTTTGGGTGAGAAAGTGGGATGGCACTATGGGTTTGCCTGCGCTGGGGTGGGTATGACACTTGGCGTAATGCAGTTGCTTTTGGGGCAGGCAAAGCTTGGTCGAGCAGGATTAAAAGAACATCAAAATCCTGTGGATTTTTCAGATGTGAAGTTACTCCTTACTTGGGTTGGTGCTTTGGTTGCTTTTGTTTGTGCAGTCATTTATGGATTTGAGTTTTTTAGTCCATGGCTTGATCAACTATCTAAAACACAAAAGCTTATTCTTGAATTGATCGGACTTGGCGGCGTTCTAACTTACCTACTCAATTCAAAATCAAACTCGGCAGATACGCTGAGCGCAACTCATTCAGATTCAAACGGCCCAATGAGTGCGTCCGACTGGGCAAGAGTTATTTCTGTCTTTATCGTGATGCTTTTTGTGATCGTTTTTTGGACTGGATTTGAGCAAGCAGGTGGCACTTTGACCTTATTTGCCGATAAGAATACAGACCGAGAGGTATTTGGCTTTCTGATCCCAGCCTCCTCTTTTCAGGCCATTAATCCAGCACTTATCGTTTTATTGGCACCCCTATTTTCTATGGGTTGGACAAAGTTAGATAGTAGCAAATACGCATTGAGCGATGTTGGTAAGCAATCCCTTGGGATGATCGTGCTTGGACTTGGATTTGTTGTGATGTCTTACGCGCAAAGCCTCTCGGATACAGTTGGGCGTGTTGGACCTCAGTGGCTGTTTATGGTTTATGCCATACACACGTTAGGTGAATTAATGCTCTCACCCATAGGACTTGCTATGGTGTCTAGGGTGGCACCTGCAAAACTCAGCGCATTGTTGATGGGAGTTTGGTTGTTATCAAGCGCAATTGCTGGTTATATGGCTGGAGCGCTTGAAGCAATACTTAAAAATAGTGACTTCTCACTGTATCCTTTTCTAGCAACTATAAGCATATCAGCCGGTGTAATACTCTTTATCATCAGTCCTTTTTTAACTCGCATGATGAACAGTGGTAATAAAAAATAAATATTGATATGATCAAATTTAATGGTTTGAATAAACACTCAATTGTTGCCATCGCACTCATAGTTGTTGGTGTTTTCTGTGCTCAGGCTGAAGAAGGGATGTGGACACTAGATAACCCCCCTTTGAAAAAAATGCAAAATGACATTGGTTGGAAGCCTAGTTCAGAGTGGATCGGGAAAGCGATGAGGGGCTCCGCGAGAATTGCGGGAGGTTGCTCTGCTTCATTCATCTCCAAAGACGGGCTTGTACTGACCAATCATCACTGCATATCACTTTGCGCGCAGGAGTTATCCACGCCGCAAAAAAACTATCTGGAGCAAGGATTTTTAGCCGAATCCAGGGATAAGGAGAGAATTTGTCCAGCCATGGAGATCAATAGGCTTGAACAAATTAGTGACGTAACTGAGAAAATAAAAGCAGCTACTCAAAATTTATCAGGAGCCACCTTTAAACTTGCCCAAAATGCAACCAAGGCAAAGCTTACCTCTGAATGCGCTGAAAAAGACCGTGAAAGGGTGCGTTGTGATGTAGTAAGTCTGTATCAGGGAGGACAATACAAGCTTTATAAATATAGAAGATTTCAAGATGTTCGGTTGGTTTTTGCTCCTGAGTTAGCAATCGCCTTTTTTGGAGGAGATCCCGACAATTTTAATTTTCCTCGTTATGATTTTGATATGTCATTGATTAGAGTTTACGAGAACGATAAACCACTTCAATTAACATCAGAGGATTACTTTAAAGTCAGCTTAAAAGGGCCCTCAGAGAGTGATCCAGTATTCATATTAGGTAACCCCGGCTCCACACAAAGGGGTTTGACCGTTGCGCAGTTGTTAAGCGTGCGAGAAAATTTAGCTGTCAATATTTTGCCTATGCTCTCAGAGTACCGCGGACTCTTGACACACTACCAAAGCAACGGAGCTGAGCCTAAAAGAGTCAGTACAAGAGCTCTTTTTCGAGTTGAGAATTCTTACAAAGTCATACATGGTCAACTACAGGCGTTGTTGGACGGCTCACTCATCAAGCAAAAAGAGATTGAGGAAAATAGACTTAAAAAATACGTAGCTTCTAGCCCCACTTTAACCAAAGAGGTTGGAACTGCTTGGCAAGATATTGAGAAAGCGCAACTTAAATCAGATGCTATGCTCGTGCGATTAGGTCAAGTAGAAAGATCCCAAGCATTTGAATCTGAATATTACAAGATGGCGCGTATATTAGTGCGCGGTGCTTACGAGCTTGCCAAGCCTAATCCTGAGCGATTACCAGAGTACAACGATTCAGCACTTCCTCAATTGGAAGCACAGCTTTTCAGTCAAGCGCCCATTTATCCTGACTTTGAAAAATTGAAACTTAATTTTTCACTCACTAAAATGAGAGAGCTCTTAGGAGCAGATGACTCATTTGTTGCGTTGGTTCTGGCTAAATCGTCTCCCAAGGAACTTGCTACATCATGGGTTGACAACACAAAACTTGATCAGATCGTTGAGCGCAAACGTTTATGGAGTGGGGGGGGTGCTGCTATTTTGGAGAGTCAAGACCCGTTTATCCAACTTGCATTAAAAGTTGATCCTGTTGCGAGATCGCTGCGCCTTAAATACGAAGGCGAGATTGAGTCTGTAATTACAAAAGCGACTGAGAAAATTGCTAAAGCTAAATTCCAGATGAATGGTGATCGACTTTATCCCGACGCGACTTTCACCTTTCGGATGTCTTACGGTCTTGTTAAAGGCTGGAAGGAAGGAGAGAAGGAGGTATCACCCTTTACAAAACTAGGAGGTGCATATGATAGAGCTACGGGATTTGACCCTTTCAAGCTACCTCCATCTTGGTTGAATGCTAAAGAAAAGCTGAATTTAGATAAGAAATTTAATTTCTCCAGCACCAACGATATCATTGGTGGCAACTCAGGCAGTCCAGTTTTAAACACCAAGGCTGAGTTAGTGGGGCTTGTTTTTGATGGAAACATCCACTCTTTAGGCGGAAGTTTTTGGTTCAATGAGAAATTGAATCGCGCAATTTCTGTTGACAGCAGTGCTTTTGTTGAGGTGCTTGACAAAGTTTACGGGGCCGAGCATCTTGTAAAAGAGATTACTGCACAATGAAGATCAACTTTTATTTGAAATGGTCGACAGGGTATTAATATCTGTGGGTTGATTGGTTAAACTATTGTTGGTCAATGTTGGGCCTGAACCCATTTGATTTGAGCCAGTGATCTGTGCGTTTAGGTTGTACTGAGCAAGTGCAGAGGCCATTAAGTTTGTCGAACTCATCTGTGTGCCAGCAGATTCTGAAATCTGTTGTGGTGCCAAAGGATTTGCAGCCATGGTATTTTCAGTGGATTGAATGTCTGTTACCCCTCCCCCGTTTAGGTTAGCGACAGACCCCGTTGACGAATATTGATTTAATAAATTAGCTAATTGACTTATGGTGGAACCCGTGCTGTCTGTTGAAGCAAGCCAAACGTCTGCTATTTCATGAGATTGTCCATTTGACGTTGTATAGCTGGAAACAAGGCCAATCACGTTTCCGTTATTTTGAGTCCCTGAGACGCTTGCATTTAAATTGATGGATTGGATTTTTAACTGATTTAGTGAAAAAAGCTCTCCTACTGGAGTTGTACCCTTTAGTCCGGTATCCACCCAAACTTGTAATTTGCTAAAAATCGGATCAAGACTATCAATTGCGCCGTCATTATTTGAATCAAAAACAGACAATGCTGCAAATCCATTCGAGGCAGATTGTCCACTAGGCATCTGTGTAGCAGTTCCAAATAACTCTGAACCGTTGTCAATTGAATTTGCCCCTTGTGGCAGATTTACTAGAAATCCTTCACCAGGGGTTATCCATCCAACATTTGCATTGTTGTTGCCAGTGTTGGCAAGATCAAATGAAACACCGGATTGAGCAATCGAAAGCGTTTGAATGCTGCCGATTGAATGACTTGACCCTAATACTGATAAATCCGAGCTAGCTAAAAGATCGATACCTTCTGAGGATAGGGCCGTGACACCGCTTAAGTCTAATACCAATGGACTGACTAGGGTTTGATATTTTGCATAAGGCACACTTGCCAGTGCTGTCGCATCAGAAGTTGATATTGCACTCACTTGAGCCATGCTCAGACCGCTAATATCAGCAGATGTAATTTGACTTATTTGTAAAGTGTTAAGTGTCGAAATCTGGAGTGTTGAAAGTGTATCAAAATTGCTAGATGTCAGTGCACCAATTTGAGAACTTGTAATCTCAATTATTTGATTGGTCAAAAGATAGCTTAGTTGGGATGTACCAAAGTTAGTGAAGGCAGAGTTGGAGATGGCTGATATTTGTTGAGAAGTCAGTTGCTGGAATTGTTCTGAGCTTAAGGCATTTAAAGCAAAAGATGATAAACCAGAGATTTGCGCAGTACCCAGGGCAAGGATGTCAGCGGTCCCAAGGGCGATCAGTTGGGAGCTGGTCATGCTGTTCAACTGATTGCTCCAAAGAGTTGAAATCTGATCGCTCGTGAAGGCGTTGAGTTGATCGGTGTTTAAAGCTAAGATCTGCGTTGAGCTTAGGCTCTCGAGTTGAAGGCTATTTAAAGCGATTGTTGTAGTCGTTGATAGCAGAGCTAGGTTTGCTGAACTAAGAGCTGAGATCTGAGCAGTGCTGAACCCTAAAATTTGAGAGGATGTGAGGCTAGACGCCGCTGAGGTGCTAAGCGCCGTAATCTTAGACTTAGCAATAACTGCAACCTGCTCTGAGGTTAGCTGTTGGAACTGATCGGTTCCAAAGGAATTCAATGCAAAAGAAGATAGCCCCGAGATTTGATCAGTACCCAGGGCAAGGATGTCAGCGGTCCCAAGGGCGATCAGTTGGGAGCTGGTCATGCTATTCAACTGATTGCTCCAAAGAGTTGCAATCTGATCGGTCGTGAAGGCGCTGAGTTGATCGGTGTTTAAAGCTAAGATCTGCGTAGAGCTTAGGCTCTCGAGTTGAAGGCTGTTTAAAGCGATTGTTGTGGTCGTTGATAGCAGAGCTAGGTTTTCTGAGTTAAGAGCTGAGATCTGAGCAGTGCTGAACCCTAAAATTTGAGAGGATGTGAGGCTAGACGCCGCTGAGGTGCTAAGCGCCATAATCTTAGACTTAGCAATAACTGCAACCTGCTCTGAGGTTAGCTGTTGGAACTGATCGGTTCCAAAGGAATTCAATGCAAAAGAAGATAGCCCCGAGATTTGATCAGTACCCAGG
>CAIWAO010000033.1 GCA_903910745.1 uncultured Burkholderiales bacterium | reverse complement strand
TTGGTAATGCCCTAACAACTGCTGTGTAATCCAAAAAGTTTCCTCCGTCTGTAAGAAAACGAATCAATCTATTCGTATCCACGCTCGAGAATAAACTGGACATATTGGATGAGTGCAGTAAGTTTGGTAAAACTATCGCTGCCCCGCCGTACAGCAATTTAGTAGTGAATGGTGTCTTGGGATTTAAATCTCTAGAGAAATGAAGTGTGGACATAGCCAAGAAAAAAAACATAAATAAAACTGGATATAGCATCCATAAACCGATCACTAACGTTGCTAAAAAAACATAATAGAAAAAAAACTTAAACCAATTTTTCGCATCCTCTATTGGGAATAACTTTCCTGCAAACAACGGATCAAGTGCACCGTGTGGTACGCCTAGTATAAAAATCAAGACTGCAATTGTGGTTAACTGGCTCATGGAGTCACTGCGCTCAATGAAAATTGAGGCAACACTCAAACCAAACGCAACTACACTAAATAACGCACCTTGCACACGTATTGGATTCATTTGGACGCGACTGACTTGTACAGTTCTTTTAAAAATAATCCCTTTGGTAATGCCCTAACAACTGCTGTGTAATCCAAAAAGTTTCCTCCGTCTGTAAGAAAACGAATCAATCTATTCGTATCCACGCTCGAGAATAAACTGGCAAATAAAGTTGGTCCAAGTTTTGGGTTGTTTTTAAGGACTTTTAAAAATAGCGAGTCCATTTGCTTGACAATGAATGAATCTTTTGACGCTAGGGTAGGGTGTCCATTTCTAACGATAGATAGGGCACATTCGCTAGCCCAATTTTGTATTCGCTGGAATGCATAGCCAGTAGCGGCTCTTGCCGCGCCTGCGTTGACACCCGCATAAACATAAGTTTGATTCCCCCCTGGGTTAATCTTTGGATGTCCCAAAGCCAGGGACTTTAATCCCATAGGAATCAAACCCGACTCTGCTCTTCTTAAATTGTAAGTATGCCCCCTCGTATATTTTTGAATTGCTTGCTCAAGATGCGCGCACAAAGCATAGGGCGAGAAGGGAGTAGCTCCAAAGGTCGTAAATTCAATCAGAGCGGTATTTTTTGTGAACGGCAGTACGTATGTAAATCCTACATACTCTGAGTTGGGCTTAGAAAAATCCATTAAACTGGCTCTAAGTGGATCAAATACCTGCCCCTCGCATTCAACCTCATAGCCTGAAAAAGATTGCCAAAGGGTGGTTATCTCATCTGTACTTATAGCTTTTTGACTTTCACTTTCATTACTTTGATTTTCATTACTTTGATTTTCATTATTTTGATTTTCATTATTTTGTTTTTCATTAGCCCCTCTTATCTTAGTTAATCTGGGTCTTGTATCAACAACCAAATCGGTCGCCACTACGCCTTTATTGGTCACTAAAAGCCATGAACCGTTTTTATATTCGGGATCCTTTAAAACACGGATGCCTAAGCTGAGTTGTGTTCTTGAATTTGATCTGATTTCATTAATGGTGTGCTCGTAGAAATCTATTGCTGACAGCACCTGGTAGGGTCTATTGGAACAATCTAATTTAATTTCAAGTCCATCATTGACCACTAACACCTCCTTCCATTGGTGCATAGGTAAGTTTGCGAACGGGTTATCAACTTCAGCCCAAAAGCACCAAGTCCGGTCGTTCTCGTAGGTAAGTCGAGGTTCTATTAGGAGTGTTTTGGGTACATTACCTTTCAACTTTGCGAGTTGATACCCCAAGCTCAGTCCTGCGCAACCCGCGCCAATAATCACCAGATCATATTTAGTGTGCATCGCTTGTGACGTCTGCAAGTCTTAAGGAGGGATTTAATACAAGAGGATCCTCAAGAGAAGATGGCATTTGGGATGAGCTCTTTGGTGGAATCCAAAAGTTGTAGCAAAAAACAGCAGCCACCAATGCGACGATCGTAACTATCCACTTCTCTGGTTTTGAGACCACAATTCGATGACTCCAGTAGTCAAAATTCTTCCGTTTTAACTTAATCCCGATTTCGCGGTAGGTGCGCGCAGCAATCAATATTGCGAATCTTGCCCTGATCGGCAAATAAGCTAGACCTAGCTCTCCGCGCTGGTAGTGATCACTGGCTAGTTCTAAAACCGCCTGAACAGCCCCCCTGACCTTGATCTGATCGTGTTCATTTGGTGCAATTAAAGCGGGCACATCAAGATGGTCAATCAAATCTGCAGGGATGTATATTCTGTTCAAAAGTGCATCAGTTTTAATATCCCGGCAGATATTGGTAAGCTGCATTGCGATACCCAAATTGGCGGCAAATTTGCCTGCGTTGGGATTTTTGGAGTCAAGTACACCGCACATCATCAATCCAACTGTTCCAGCAACTTGGTAGCAATAACGCAGTAAAGCGCCCTGGTCCTGCACTCGAACTAATTCATTGTCTGAATTAACCCCTCGAATCAGCTCCGTTAAATCGCCTTTGTTCAGACCACACTCTTTAATGAGCGCTAACCCGTCTTGAATGACTACATCATTAGAAAAAGATAATGCCAAACTTTCATTGACCTTGACGATGCTTTCTCTAGAGCTTTGCTGCGAGTCGGACTCGTCCACCATATCGTCTAAGTAGCGACACAGTCGGTACAGCCGAGCTGCACGGTTTGTAAAGTGTTTGCCAAGGAAGAGACTTGCCCAGTAAAAACTTACACCTTTCGCCTTTAAAACTGCCATCGGAGCGATCGCAGCAATCTGATCAGTAGAGAGCAACCCCATTAAAGCTGACCATTAATATTAGGCAACATGGAGGCTACCAATTTTGCGGAGCTAATAACGCCTGGTAAACCTGCGCCCGGATGGGTCCCCGCACCCACTAAATACAAATTCTTGAGCGACTCTGACCTGTTATGAAAGCGAAACCATGCGGATTGCGTAAAAGTAGGGGCAACTGAGAAGCCCGCACCATGCTCACTCAAATAATCAAACTCAAAATCTTTTGGAGTTTTGTAGAAATCCTCTGTTATTGTTTCACTCAGACCAGGAAGAATAGTTCTCTCAAGCGCATTAACAATGCGGTTTCGAAGTTTAGGGCCCTCTTTGCTCCAATCCTGCCCCCCTAATAAATTAGGCACTGGGCACAAAACATAGAAACTATCACAACCCGTTGGTGCAAAGCTTGGATCGGTCGCGCTTGGTCGGTGCAAATAAAGTGAAAAGTCCTCGCTCAATAGTTTCTTGTTGAATATATCGTCCAGTAATTCTCGGTACCGCTGACCCATCCAAATGGTGTGGTGAGCTACGCTGGGATAAGGTTTCAATGTGCCAAAATAAAGAATAAAAAGTCCCATCGAAACTTGCGGCCTCTTAGCTTTAAAGCGGTTTAAAAAAGACTGATATTTGGGGTTGAGCATCCGGCGGTATAAATGAAGCGGGTCTGCGTTTGAGACCACTAAATCAACAGGAAGGACTTCTCCGCTCTCGAGGACCGCTGCTACGGCCTTACCTGACTCAACGCTTAAGCACTTTATAGTTTCGCTGAGTCTTATTGTGATTCCATTTCGGATCATGAGTTTCTCTAATGCTGAGACAAGTGCGTGCGTCCCGCCCATGACAAAGTGAACCCCGTACTCACGCTCAAGGAAATGAATTAAGCTATAAATACTGGTCGTTTGAAAGGGATTACCGCCCAGGAGCAGGGGTTGAATTGTGAAAGCCTGTAATAGCTTTTTGTTTTTCAAATATTTGCTTGCCAGCTCCCACACTGTTAAATAACTCTTTAACCTC
Source organism: uncultured Burkholderiales bacterium (assembly GCA_903910745.1). Lineage (GTDB taxonomy): Bacteria > Pseudomonadota > Gammaproteobacteria > Burkholderiales > Burkholderiaceae_C > Limnohabitans. The sequence continues at coordinate 10,785 of CAIWAO010000033.1, read as the reverse complement.
AAAAGCCTTGGTATTTGCTTGATCATCACCAATACCTTATCAAAGGGCTGTGTAGCTAAAGTTGTAAAAGCCAAGTCGAAAATCTTCTGTGAATGCTTTAACAACTGCATATAGCCTGCGCAATCCAAGGGCTCTATACGCCTAATTTCTGCAATTGTTTCCATTAGCGTTCCCCCGTAATCAAAATGCTCACCGTCGGCAAACTCAAATCGGTACCAAGGATTAAGAGGAACTAGCTTTACGTGATCGGATAATTTTTCGCCGAATAACTGAAATAGCTCTTCAAATAGAAAAGGAGCCGTAATGACTGTTGGGCCACTGTCATGACGAAATCCTCCCCGCTCATAAACCTGCGCTCTTCCGCCAAGTTGTGCACAGCGATCAATTACAGTAACTTGGTAGCCTTTGGCACGCAGACGCAGTGCGCTTGCAATGCCCCCAAGGCCAGCACCTATCACCAATGCGTGCATACAAACTGCCCTTAAGTGGAGAAACATTACTTCTTCTGTGCACAAATCAACAGCGAAGTTCAAGGTTATAGTGACAACTCGTCGCTAAAGCTAAAGGGCCGAGAGTTGTCTTTAAGAATAACTAAACTTTGCTGTGCGAACCCTCAGATTCTTTAACAGCAACGCCCCAAATGATGAGTCCAAAAGCAATCTTATTAAGTACATCAGCTAAGTTGTAGATGATGTTGAGGCTATTGGCACTGCTCGCAACGTCCTCTCCGGTCAAGTAACCGAAATAATAGCCCAAAGGATAAATAGCCCATCCAAACGTCACAATAAGTCTCATCACTTTAAAAGCAGACTGAACTGAGTGCGGTGCGTTTTGAGCGTTGATCTTGCTGGCCTCACCCAAAAATATTTCATAAAGAATATAAGCCCAACCAACCATTCCGAGCACGAACGCTGGGAAGGCTTGCATATACTTTGCTTCCCCAAGGTATCCCCCGATTAGCATAATGAGCGTTCCGATAATAAGGCGCCAAAAAACGCCAACAGGAACTTTGGCAATAGCCGATAAGATTAAATAAAATTCAATCATTAAAAGCGGCACCGTAATGAACCAATCAATGTATCTAAATACGGTTGGAGTAGAGCCTGTTGTAACCCAAACGTCTCGCATATAAAAATAGTGCACTGCTGCAACAAGCGTAACAAGCCCAGATACCGTTAACGAGGTCCTCCATTTGGCGACTACCCGGTCTCTCTCTAAAAAGAAAAAAGCCGTCGAGGCAACCAAGGCCATCGAGATAATCCAAAACGATATCCCTACAAAGTCATCTTGCTTTAATAGCGATGAAGATGCGTGGGCATTAGGACTCGAGAGTGCAAATACCCCTAGTGGAGTTAGAAATGAATTTACTTTTTGCCACAGTTTATTAATATTCACAGTATTCCCTTAATTTAAGATTCTCTGTTTTTTATAAAACATAAGAATCCTCATTGTTTAATAACCAATAGATAATCTATTGTTCACTAGGATACTTAAGGGACCTTTAATCTTTAAGAAAGCTGAATTAAGGACTATTTTTATTTAAACTTTTGAACTGTATCTATAAACTGAGAGCCGTATTTTTCTAGTTTGACTTGTCCTACCCCAGCGATACCCTTAAATACACTTAAGCTCTTTGGAGCAATTCTAAGAATCTCCAGTAGCGTTGTGTCATGAAAAATAACATATGGAGGCACCCCTTGTTCGGTCGCCAATTTCGTACGTAAAGCTTTAAGCTCGTCCCATAGAAGTTGCTCACTCGCATTTGCAAATATTTGGGTGGCTCTTTGGGTAGGCTGAGATTTCAGGGGTCCCTTCTTTGATTGTCCAATGTCCCTGCGCAACCAAACAACGTCTTCATCTTTTAAAACCGAGCGAGCTTTATCTGCTAATTTTAAACCACCGTACATTTTGATATCAGCATCTAAGTACCCACCCGCTACAAGTTGTCGGTAAATACTACTCCATTGAGTCGGATTCAAATCAGCTCCTACGCCGAATGTTTTAAGTTTGTCATGTCCATACTGAGAAATCTTAGGATTTAATTTACCTACCAAAACATCAATCAAATGAGCAACACCAAACATTTGACCAGTGCGGTATACACAGGAAAGGGCTTTTTGTGCCTCAATAGTGGCATTCCAGTTCTCTACTGGCTCTAAGCAGTTATCGCAGTTGCCGCAGTTACCTGGGTGATCCTCTCCAAAATATCTGAGAATGGTTTGGTGCCTACATCCTGTAGATTCACAAAACCCGAGCAACGCGTTAAGTTTTTGAAGTTCGACCCGCTTGCGTTCCTCGGGTGCGTCCCCGGAATTAACCATTTGTCGAAGGTTAACAACGTCCCCAAGGCTATAAGCCATCCAAGCATTTGCTGGCAACCCGTCTCTTCCGGCCCGACCTGTTTCTTGGTAATAGCCTTCCATGCTTTTAGGCAAGTCTAGATGAGCAACAAACCTAACGTTTGGCTTGTCAATCCCCATTCCAAATGCAACGGTCGCAACCATGATCACCCCCTCCTCTCGTAAGAACCTCTGCTGATTCTTGTTTCGAGTCTCAGGAGTTAGGCCAGCATGATAGGGTAGAGCGTCCCATCCCTTATTTTGCAACCATTCTGCCGTGCTCTCTACGCTTTTACGGGAGAGGCAATAGACAATTCCAGCATCATTTGGATGTTCGGTGGTTAAGAATTCTTCCAATTGTTTCTTGGCATTGTCTTTAAGCATGATCTTGTACTTAATATTGACTCGATCAAAACTCGACACAAATTCTTTAGCAGATTCAAGTGACAGACGCTCAATGATTTCAACTCTGGTTGCCGCATCAGCAGTAGCAGTCAATGCGATACGTGGAACCTTTGGGAATCTATCTCGCAGCTCTGTTAATTGTCGGTACTCAGGTCTAAAGTCATGACCCCACTGTGACACACAGTGGGCCTCATCAATTGCGAAGAGTGCGATTTGAGAGTTTGCGTCAAGCTTCTCCAATACAGCCAGGAAACTTGGACTCAGCAACCGCTCAGGAGCAACATACATTAAGTCAAACTTACCGCCTAGTAGTTGCTGAACAGTTGATTGAGAATTAAAAGCGTCCATACTTGAGTTTAAAAACGCTGCTTTAACTCCTAACTGTGTGAGCGTATCGACCTGGTCTTGCATCAGTGCAATAAGTGGAGAGATTACGATTCCTACCCCACGTCGAACAAGAGACGGTATTTGATAGCATAGAGACTTTCCAGCACCTGTTGGCATGAGTACCAAAGCGTCTGCGCCTGAGATTACTTCATTTACTATTGCTTCTTGTACACCTCGAAATTCACTAAATCCAAAGATATCCTTGAGAACTTGTTTACTTGTTTGCATTACTTAAATTCTCTTTAATACACTGTGGTTGTCATTGTATTTCAGGATGGATTTTTTAACTGCATACTGGATAGCTTGATAGGGAAGGTGAATTTTTAATTGAAGCTCATGAAATGACAAATTCACTTGAGGACCGTCTTAAATCCGAGCTCTAAAGAACCAGATTTACGGCAAGACTGAGAAATGGCTACGCACCCGCTCAACTGCACAGACCTTCTTAAAGGGTCACCATCTTCACGTAAGTGAGCCTCTTACTAACAATAAATAACAACCATTAATGATCATTAGTAATCATTAGTAATCATTAAGAAGGTCGCCTTTTCAATTTTTTCTTTAGTATTTCTTGAGAGTTTTAGCAATTTCGTCTTTAATTTTATTTCTCAATGACGCAGGTGATAAAACCTCGACCGCTGAACCGTATTTCAAGATATCCATAATAAGTTCAGGATCGTGGTTGTAACCAAACTCAAGAACGTAATTACCGTCCTTGTCAAAGCTTGCCACTTGTTCTGGATGCCAAGTCTCATCCGATATCCACCGAGCCCGTTCTGGTGTAAATCTAAGTTTCACTCGTTGAGTCACAGGCCCAGAGAAGATTCCGTAACTCTCTGCAAAGTATTGAGTTAGAGATTTATCACTGACTTCCTCGCATTTCTTAAAGACGATTGCTGCTTGCCTAATCCCGTCTACAGAAAAGCTTCTAAGGTCTTTTCTTAAATGGCAGTAGGAATCCAAGTACCAGTTCTCTCTATAGTAGATCAAACGCTGGGGAGAAATCTCACGCTCAGTTGTGTTGTTATTGGTTCGCGAGTAGTGGGTAATTTGAAGGCGGTGGCGTTTTAGGAGTGCACTGCCAATTTCTTCGAAATTCTCCAGTGTCGTCCTTCTGGAGGTTCGACCAAACACTTTGATCCGTTTTCTGAGCTCTTTACCTGGCGTCTCATCTTGACCTAAGATCCCGTCAATGATGGAGGTTAGCGGTTCAATGTGAGGTCCTATCAAACTGCCCTTGTCCATTTGACTCAGTAGATGCTGCATGAGTACAAGGGCAGTGGCCTCTTTCTCAGTGAACCAAAGACCTGGGAGTTCAACCTTCTTGTCTTGTTTGGGCTTATCAAAGCAGTACCCCCCCATAAAGCGGTCATACTTGATGTCCGCATTGAGTCTATTGCGAAGGTACTCTAAATCACGCTTGAATGTGGCCTGTGAGATCTCTAGTTGATCTAGGAAATCTTGCAATGGCACACATCCACGGGACTGGATCATGTACTTAATACGGTGAAGACGCTCTAAACTACTCATTTTTGGAGGAACCCAGACATAGGATTCCTCAAGTGTAGAGGATTCTGGCGATGTTTTTTCCTCAGGATCATCCCCTGAGCCCGCGGGTTCTGAGGGCTGGTTTTCGAGTGGGTTGGTCGCCATTACTTATACACCCTTAGATGACTCTCCTCGTTTCTGTATTTCTCAGTACCGGGGATAACTCTAGGTGCAGGATGTGCCTCAACTGAATTAGATTTAAAGAATTCTTGAGCTCCAAGTTGGTAAGCTACGCTTTCGGACAAACTCCCTGAGACTTCTTTCATCATCTTGGAGAAGTTGGGTTTGTAACCTTCGCTTTGTCCGTCAATGCGGTTATCACTGCCAGAGCCCGAGGCGACAAAGGAGGCAACCACTTGCAACGTTTTGGTATCAATTAATGAAAAATCTACTGCGATATCAAGAGAATTGATAGCCATCGAGTTATTTGTTCCTGTGATAGAGGCCGAGTTATCGGATAAGGACAACCCAGTTAAAACACCATAAAGCACATAATCAGCCCCTGCAAAGTCGCCCGACTTAATACGTTTGATGATGTCAAAGTAATCATCGTTTTGATCTATGCGCTCAACATTGGGTCTACCCTGAGCAACTCGGTAACCGGCCTTGATCAGCATCCCTTTAATAGGACCTGATAGTCCACGAATCTCGCCGTAATTGATCTTCCTCTGTGTACCGTATTTCTTGGTATAGCTTTGCTCAAAATTAGAGATCCTAGTTGATTCGCTCTTGTTTACATTGCCAGGTACCTTATCTTGTTGATCCCGGAACTGATCAAGTGCGCCCAAAGGAATGGTGGGAGGGGACGGGATTGGGGGAGGGGATGGGATCGCTGCAGTTGTAGGTGGTGAAGAAGAAGGGTTTTCTAATTCCTCCCCCTTAGCCTGAACCATGTAAAACCCAATCGAGTGCATATTGGTTTGTTGATCGACCCGCTTGTCATCAAACCTTCTGTCCTGGGGCTTGCTTGATGTTGGTTTCTCAAGCGGTAGAGTCTCACGCAGCTCATTTGGACTAGGAACAATCACCTGAGGAACCGCAGATTCAGATTTAAAGTCACTTGAGTTCTCAGATCGCTTGACCTTGTTTTCCTCAAAGTAGAACGCCTCCCTAAACTCAGCCGAGTAGCTAATATCCGTCACCGCTATCGTCTTGGTTTTCCAAGTGCGAGTATTCCCGTCGTTGTCAAAGTTTGTGGGCTGCTTAGACATTCCATATTTGAGCTCGTCATATCCGCTACCGACTCCAATTGTCTTGTTCAGATCGATGGAGGGACTCGTGTGACATCCGCCGAGCATCAAAGCAGATCCCATAAGTGCTGCACATAGTAAGTGAGATGTTTTCATGTTAAATCCTATTTAACGAGTTACGGTTTTACGGATTTCTTTTTCCTCGGCCCATTCAATGAGTCCCGTTTGGTTGTTCACCAAGTTAAGCGTGAAGTTGTAGAACACATCCTTCATGTCCCTATTTTGTTTAACAATGGTTGAGATCGTCCCCGTAATCCGGTACTTCGCCCCCTCCATCATTCCTGTCTTTGATACGCCGTCGTTCCTATACATGCCGCTTTGGTTTTGACGCTTGAGCTCATCGACCTGAGATTGCATCTCGTTGCTGCTCACCGCAAATCTGACCTGACCACTCTTCAATAACTGCGTCCTCACCTTCTCAGTGATCATCCGTGCATTTATAGATTCACCAGTTTGGTTCTTCACCTCAGCAAGGGTCACAGTTGGGGCTGACTTGCTGTTTTGAATGGCCTTACTCTGTAGCATCGATCTGACCATCGTCTCAGTGATGGTTTGTAAGTCTGTTGATCCAAAATCTGCCGTCACCGTCTCAATGCTTTGAGAGTCACCGTATTTCACGATGGTGGGCGCAGGTATATAAATCTGAGACTGCTGTGGCGGCGGTGTAGATGCACAACCCGTCATGAACACTGCAAATGTAGTCAGGTAGATATTTTGAAAGGTTTTCATGTCCATCTCACTTTGTTACTTATATTGATTTATTTCGAACCTGAACGCAGTTGCGTCCGGGGTCGGAGCGACACCGAGCAAGTCTGCACTTTGGTCACGGGTTAATGTCAGTGGCTTCCAGGCTTCATCCGTGAATACCACCATCCCATCCCCGTTTAACCACTTAAAGCGGTAGCCGTAAAGTTTTGTGTCAGGTTGTTTTTCTCCTGTTTTGGGGTTGGGTGGAGGACCCCAGTTTTTCACAGTCACCTGAGCGGTTAGGATGTTGTTCCTCATCACGCTTCTCATATCAATGACTTCAACTGCACTCGTCTCCCCCATCCGAGTCGTCATAAGCTGCTTCTCGCTGGGAGGTGGCGGTGTAGTCATGCACCCTGAAAAGCTAGACAACACGCCGCTCACGATTACAAGTGTTGTAGCTTTTAGGAGAAATAGTTTTATGAGGGACTGAACTGCGTAGGAGTTATCCAACGGTGCATTTTGTTCTTTCATCTGGAACTCCCGTTAAAGAAGAATCGGTCAATTAATCCTGGCTCTTTATCTGCCGTTTTGTCTGATCTCTTGGTCCTGTCATCGGCTACTCTGGGGCCCTCAGACTTGGGCTCTGCACGTCTGGCTTCTTGGGCCGAGGGTGAAGTGGCTTGGGTTGCGGTTTGTATAGCGGTTTGTGCAGTAGCTTGTGCAGCGACTTGAGCAGCAACCTGTGCAGCAATCACTGCAGCCCTCTCTGCCTCAATCTCCGCTTTGTCTCGCTCGGTGAGCAGCTTTTCCTTGTACATGTTCAAGGAATCCTTCTCAATCGGTTTCATCAGACGTCCCCTGTCTTTGATCACCTCATCAATGGTTCGCCCGACTTTGCTCTTAGTGTCTTGAGGAACATCGGGGGAGTCACACAGAGCTACTAAATCCAAAATATCATCCACACCCATAGATGCATGGGTGCGTTTAAAATACTCTGCCTCATACCCGAGGCTTGCCATTGCCGTGCGCTTGTTCACAGTGTTTCCCTTGATCTCCAGCTTGGCTAAAGCAAAGTGCTCGTAGAACTTTCCCTGTCTTTGGTATAAATTCATAAGAAGTACAAATGCATCGGCAGCTACAGCCGGTGTCTTAGATTGCACAGCCTCCTTGATGTAAAAAGCAGCCTCGCTTGGTTCCTCGGGGAAATAGTCTTTACCCGTCAGGTACGCCTCGCCTACATAAAGTGCCGCATCCTCATCCCCGCCTCTAGCCGCCATCCTACAAACAGAGGGTCGTTGTCTGAGGTTCTCACGCTTTAAGCGGTCCATCTTCCTGCACCCATCAAAGGTGATGGCGTTCTTCGTGAACATTTCTTTGACTTCACGGTCCTTGAAGTTCAACCCCGCTTTAGATAAGTTCTCCTCCACAAAGAGTGGATCCCACTCTTTGGAGCCCTCCTTAAGCATAAAACTCATCAACATCACAAAAGACTTAGAGTCACTCGCGGCTTGCATTCTCAAGTTACTCATCGCTTCGTCAAAGGACAAAGTGTTTGAGTAACCTTGGAGCACACAACTTGTAACCTCCGTCTTTATTAAAGTACTCTGATTGCCCGCGTTGTATAGCTCATTTAACTTCTTACAACTGTTGGGCGTAACTGTTTTAGGGATACTGTGTTCAACCAGTGTCTCCATCCTCTTGTCACAGTACTTGTCTCCCGCCTTTTGAAGCTTTTGACAAAGCTCGAGCGCCTTATCTGAGCCACTGCGTTCGTACACATCAATCATGTATTTGGTTGCATTCGTGTTACCGTTGCCAGAGGCCCGTTGAATGAACTCCATTCCTTTAGCAGTGTCCCGACCTGCAGAGGAGGATCCCTCCACATAGATCTTGCCAAGCATGAACATAGCTCCTGTCTCACCGGCCATTGCCTTTGGATACATCTCTCGGAACTGAGCATCTGCATTGCTCGAGGACTTGTCCTGAGCAAAACAAGGAGTGAAAGCATTGCATACAAAAAATGCAGTTATTGCTGAATAAATAAGATGTTTTTTCATGATCAGTCCTTGTTACAGGGTTTAAAGTCAAACTTGACATTTTGCAAAGCGAAGACTTCCCGCCAAAACTTCATCACCTCAGAACTTGGGGATGTACCCACAGTGCATACCGGCGGAAAGTCAAGGGCAAGCTTTAAGTTGGGGACGTTGGTTGCGTAGAACTTGTTAAAAGCGTTCGGATCAGTTGGATTTATCCCGTCTGGGATCATTGAGATCGCAACAGCTACTACGTTGTTGGTTCTACTTCCCTTGTAAACATCGTTTAAGTCTTGAATGGATTTGAAGATGTCATAACTTGAGTTGTCCCGGTTGATCTCCCCCATGGTTGCCTGAGCAAACCTGGTGTTGAAGGTTTTACGGTCCCGCTTAGCAACCTCAGAGGAACAAGAGGTGCTCAGGAGGTTTTCCATGAAAGTGGATTCAGGACATCCAGGCACACACTGGTCCATACTAAGGTTGTATCCAGTTGCGTTGTGGTTATAAACCTTCACCCTGTCGCCAATAGCGATGTTGCTAAAGAGGTCCGTTAGACCCTGAGCCATTTGACGCTTTGAGTTAGCGTCCTTGTAAGTGTTTCCAAAGATATGGATGTCATAGGTTTTAGCGTGAGATCCACTTTGACAGTACTTGTCTGCTGCAAATGCGTTAGAGAATGCAGCGAACATGAGAGTAATTAAGAAAAGTTTTATTAAATAAAGGTGTTTCATCAGATGAGCTCCTCAATCATCGGGATCAAATCAGAGCGAAAGTAATCTGGTGGAGGTGTTTTACGGATCTTTTGATTAGAGTGCTGATAAGCCATCACCTTCCTAGCCAGTGCAGAGACCAAGTTCTTGCGGTCGGTTGTGATCTTCTTGTCTATGCCGTCAAGTTCACGGATATAGATTTTGATCTGCTCCTCTATGATCTTGATCTCACTGCGCTTGTCGTTCAGGCGTTTGTTGTGAGCTCTTAAAATCTCATTCTTTTTAGCTTCATACTTTCGCTTGTAAATTAAAAACTTTTGCTGAGCTTTGTTATATACATTCACGGCCTTCTCATAAAAGGGGTGAGGATCGTGTCTCAGAAAAGCCAACATCATCCCAACGGTAAATATGGCGAGGTTAAGAAGGAGCAGCGTAAATCCTCTTGAGCCAATGAGGAAGGACTCTGTTATCCCCTTATCCGTGTTAGTCGCTGAGTTGATGAAGGATTCGAGGTTCAAAGCAGCAGGGTCGTTTACGTCCACCCATTTTTCACGCATCAACCCAAGGAAATACATGAGCGTCATCGTGAGCAAGGACAGGAGAGTAATGGTGAGATATACGTTATCTCTGTTGATCTCAATCTCTTTGCACTTAAGTCTCTTAATCATCACACCGATGGTGTGGGCAAAGAAAATCAAGAGTCCGCCAATTGCAGCGGAGATGAGGAGTGAGACGAGCGGCATAGACTCAAAAAAGAGCTCAAACGCCAAGCGGTTGATGGGTACCTCTGCAATGGCTAAGACAATGAGTGCAGGTAAATAAAAATCTACGTGATCAATTTGCAGGGGACGCCCAAGGACCTCCTCAATTCTGTGCTTCTCCTCCTTGGCCGCAATCGCAAGGTCCTCGTGGTGTTTGTACTCAGCTGAGAGCGTGCCCAACTCTTGATCTAACACTTCTACTTCCCTGTTCAGAGACTCAGCAAGTGAACTCGTCACCGTGTGGTTCTCACTCTCGTGCTGGCTTTGCAGTCGGTGTATCTTGTCAGATAACTCAATCCGGTGCTGCTCAATCAGTGAGGAATACTTCATCCATTCAGTCTTTCCTTCATAGATGATTTGTTTCTCATGGCCTGAAAGACTTTGAGTTTTAAGGGGAGGGTACTCTTTAGTGCCGTCTACTTCTCCTGTTCGAGCATGACGAATCAGCTCAGACTCATCGGGATTGATCATGCGTTGAAAGTTTCTAACTGCGTTAGCGTCCATTGCAGGCCTCACGTGTATTAAAGTAAAAAGATATTTGATTCATTTCTTTGCTCCGGTTGAATTAGAAGTAACTTGTGCACCAGCAGGAGTCGTCGATGCTGGAACTTGGACTAGAACTGGAACTGGAACTGGAACTGGAACTGGAACTAATTTGGGTT
>CAIWAO010000032.1 GCA_903910745.1 uncultured Burkholderiales bacterium | reverse complement strand
GTTTCAATTCAAAAAATTCACTAAGCCTTTATTAAATTCTGCAATCAGGAGATTAAATTATAAATTGCATTAATTCCATATAAAGACTTTTTTACATTACCAAGTTATAATTCCCTTTAGAATTTGGATAGCTGTTATAGCTTTATTAATTGAAATTCCCAATAAATTAATAAAAATACTTAAATATCCTAGACTGTAAATTATCAATACATTGTTTATCAATGACACTTCTGAATTAAAAGAGAATTCATGAACGCTCGACTAGTAATCTTAGAAGTTAAACCATTACCTAATGCGAACGATCAACTAAAGAAAAAAGTCAAAAAGGCTAAATCTGATTTAAAAAGAGCTCAAGAAAAACTTGAACAGTGGAGGGAATTTTCTAATTTACATGAAAAGATTCACGCTGAACGGGTACGTCCTGAAATTGAAAAATACTTTTTAACTAAAAAGCGATGGTTAATCTCCCTCGTAGAGGTTTTGGACAAATACGATTGGAATGAGCTTGAAGAAGAATCAATTACAAGCCAAATATTAGATACGATTGAAGAACTTGAAGGCCGTTTTTTGGGAGACGCTGAGTATTCAGTGTTAGTGAGTAGATTTGAAGACTCTGATGATGATTGGAATTTTCAAGACGTTGAAGGTAGTGAAAACGACGATTCAGCATTTAGCTCCAAAGAGTTCGAGAAATTGATTGATCAAGAGCAAATGGATTTTTATATAAATGAGGCTGTGGACAATTTGGGTTTTAACAAAGAGGATTTTGATGACTGCGAATCTACTCCGGAAGTGATTGCCAGAATACAAGCAAAAATCAACGCAAAACGAATGGGAGAAGATAACTCGTCAGCCCCGTTAAGAAGTAAAAACTCATCACAGTTAAAAGATCTATACAGAAAACTTGCAAGTCTTATACATCCTGATAAGGAAATAGATCCAATAGCTAAGGCTAGTAAAACGGAACTCATGCAAAAGCTAAACAATGCATACCGCAATAATGACATTGAATCTTTGATGCATATTCAATCGCAAGTCGCAATTGATTTTCCAGTTGATTTATTAAGTACCGAGGAAGGGCTCAAAGCAACACTTGAGCATACCAAAAATGAATTCCAGCGCATTAAACGGGAGACGGAGAGTTTCATGTCACGGCTAAAGCAAAACTTAGGAATTGCTAAATCACATAAAAAGCAAGACGTAGAAATAATCATAGAGCAAACCATCGCTGAGCAGTGCAAAGCAATTGTTCATCAACAACAGTTTTTAGAAACCGAAATAGTCAAACACTTCTCAACTAAAAAAACAGCCAAGGCCCTAATCCGTAGGTGGGTCAAAGAGGATCAATTCTTCGGATCCTTCTGATTTACATAGTGCCCTGGGGAGAACTTATCAAGCGCACTTTGTATATTCAATATTCTTAGAGCGGTTCGCATTTTGACAACGAAAAGCAATAAGGCTGTTTGATAAATCAGTTCTTTTGTGAAGCATTGATTGCTGTCCACACTTTGTAAGGTGTGAAGGGCATGTCCATTTGATCTATTCCTAAGGGTCTAAGTGCGCTCATCACTGAATTAGAGAGCGCGGGTAAAGATCCAGTACAACCAGACTCCCCCACCCCTTTAGATCCAAGTAAATTAAGGGTCGTTGGCACTTCAACTGTTTCGTTGCGCAATTTCATCATAGCGCCTGCACGTGGCATTGCATAGTCCATGAATGAGCCCGTTAACAGTTGCCCCTGTTGATCGTAAACAACCTCCTCCATAAATGCTTGGCCAAATCCTTGCAATACACCACCGTGAACTTGTCCTCTGACCAATACCGGTGAGATCACCTTACCTAAATCGTCAATAGCAGTGTAGTTGACGACTTCAATGACACCTGTGTTTGGGTCAACTTCAACCTCTGCCACATGACAACCATTAGGGAAAGTTGCTCCAGAGCTGGTTTCTCCAAGGGCTTGCAAGCTTTCAATTTCTTCTGAGTTGAACAGTTTTAAAACCTCTTCTGTTGTTGATATATCAGAGGGGTTGGACGCTTGTGTCCACTGCCCAGCAGTGAACTCAATATCCTCTACTGAGCAGTTCCACTTCTTAGCGAGAACTGCTTTAACTTGAGCTCTTAGCTTGATACAAAGATCTTTAATCGCGCTACCCGCACCGTAAAGGGTTCTTGATCCACCCGTTCCGTTGCCTATTAATTTAGTCCCAGCTATACTGGCCAAATAAACGACATGCTCAGTAGACAAGCCCAGTTCGTCTTTAACAATCTGGGCAAATGAGGTTGCATGGCCTTGACCAGAGGCACCAGTAACGCCGTAAACAGTCAGAACACCGCTTGATCCAAATTGTCCCTCAACTTGATCTTTTTGAACGTTTCCAGCGGCCGAGGCCTCAAGCACTGTTGACAACCCGATTCCTCGCAACTTGCCCTTTGCTTTGGACGCGCTTAAACGGGCAGCAAATCCCCTGTAATCAGAGATCTCTAAAGCTCTATTAAGTAGGCGTTCAAAATCACACTTGTCATAAGTCGTACCGTTTGCAGTAACGTAGGGGAAAGCATCGGGTTTGATGAAGTTTTTACGTCTTAGTACAATTGGATCAAAATTATGTTCGTGAGCTGCAAAATCGATCATTCGCTCTACAGCATACGCAATATCTGGACGTCCCGCCCCTCGGTAAGCAGAGATTGGGGTGGTATTTGTGAATACCAAATCACTTCTCATATAAAGAGCAGGCACCTTATAAACTCCACCCATGGTGATTGATAGATTTCGGGTACCAATAAATGAACTCATATAACTTGTATATGCACCCAAATCAGTGTAATCATGGTATTTGAAAGCAAGGATGTGGCCTTGGCTGTCCAGCGCAATCGAGGCATTCAAAGTCAATGCACGACCTTGCCAGTCACTTAAAAAGACCTCAGAGCGAGTACCTACCCATTTAACCGCCTTACCAAGTACCTTACAGGCGATGATTGCACCAACGTGCTCGCTGTAGGGACCAACTCGCAGGCCGAATGATCCGCCCACATTTTGGATTTCTATCTTCATTTGTTCTACGCTCAGTCCCGTCGCCTGTCCGAGAAAGTTTTGCATCCCGTGAATACCCTGGGTTGGCGTGTGAACTGTGAAGCGGTCATGTTCTTTGTCGTAGTAGGCTGTAACAGCTCTAGGCTCCATTGGGTTGCCTACCAATCTTTGACTCTTAATAGTCAAGTGGCTGATGTGAGTGGCTTGTGCAAACGCTTTATCAACAGCGCTTTCGTCTCCAGCCTCGAAGTCTGCAGATAAATTGTGTTCTACACCAGGGTGAATTTGCGTTGCCCCAGGTTTCAAGGCGGATTCCACATCTGCAACTGCGTCATAGGGTTCAAACTCAATGTCTGCTAACTCACTTGCATCTTGTGCGAGAAGTGCAGTCTCAGCAATGACAAAAGCGATGGGTTGCCCAACAAAATGAACCCAATCCTTTGCCAAGATGGGCATCCTTACTACCTTTTGTGGCTCTTTGGCACGCGTAGTCACTGAGATTGCGTTTGGAATATCTTTGCCGCCGTGCTCCTCAATGTCCTTTGCAGTCATCACCCATTTGACGCCAGGACTTGCGCTCACAGCGCTGAGGTCCATTTTAGTAATTTTCGCATTTGGGTAGACAGAACGAATCACATACATGTGAAGCATCTCTGGATAAGCATAATCAGCTGTAAATTTTCCCTTGCCGGTAATGAGTGCCAAGTCCTCTTGCCTAGAGAATTGGGGGACCTGATCAGTCTTAGTTAATGTAGTCATTAGGCATTCACTCCATTAATTTCTTTAGCTGCAACTTTAACAGCTTCAATGATATTGACATAACCAGTACATCTGCATATGTTGCCCTCCAAGCCATCTGCGATCTCTTGCTCGGTTGGATTAGGATTTTTATTCAGTAAATCAACGCTTGACATAATCATTCCTGATGTGCAGTAACCACATTGGAGTGCATGGCATTCAGTGAATGCTTTTTGAACGGGATGAAGCCCATTTGCTCCAAGTCCCTCAATAGTTGTGACCTCATGGCCCACCGTTTGGACTGCGAGGTGGTTGCAGGATTTAATTGCTTCACCATCAAGAAAAACAGTACAACATCCGCATTGACTGGTATCACAGCCGGTATGGGTACCTGTCAAGCCACAAGCGTCCCTCAAAAAATCGACAAGTAAAGTGCGAGCCTCCGCGGGATGGGTTTCTAATTTACCGTTGACTTTGATGGTGATATTCATTTTGAAATTAATAGAAAAAATTGATGCAATGTGAATAGGGATTTGTGAGGATGATGGTGCAAAGAGGTTAAATTTATTTTAACAGTTGAATAAAAATAATTTCTGACTATAGGCTCACTAAATTTAGGTTTATGTCAATATGGGATTATCATATTCCCTAAGGAAAGCTTAGTTTACAAGCAAACACTACCAAAAGGATTACTAAATGGAAATGCAGGGTACTCGCTTACTGAGCACAACACAGGAACAGGCTTGGCAAGCTCTTAATGATCCAGAAATTTTAAAAGCTTGTATCCCAGGTTGCGATAAATTTGAGGCCTCCGAGCCAAATGTGTATTCAGTTCAAGTCGCTCTAAAAATAGGGCCCGTTGCAGCTAAGTTCAACGGTAAAGTCAGCTTGATCGATATTGTTGCTCCCAACTCGTATTCATTAAAGTTTGAAGCAAATGGGGGGATCGCTGGATTTGGCAAAGGTGAATCCCATGTCAACCTTAAGTCATCAGAAAATGGCGTAGAACTTAATTACTCCGTTAACTCTCAGGTGGGTGGAAAAATTGCACAACTCGGTCAAAGATTGATCGACGGAGTAGCAAAATCTTTGGCTGAGGAGTTCTTTACAAAATTTGAGGATCAACTCACAGCTCGCTTCCCTGTCAACGAAATTGCTTCGAATATCACAAAGGAAACCAATGATCAGAGGAAGTCAGAGGACTCATCCCGTCTCAAGTGGACTTTAGCGTTATTGGCAATTGCTGCTGTTGCAGCGCTTGGGCTTATTGCTTATACGTCCTGAACAAGACAAAGACCAACAAGACCAGGACCAG
The DNA here is from genome assembly GCA_903910745.1 of uncultured Burkholderiales bacterium. Taxonomy (GTDB): domain Bacteria; phylum Pseudomonadota; class Gammaproteobacteria; order Burkholderiales; family Burkholderiaceae_C; genus Limnohabitans. Next base: position 13,837 of record CAIWAO010000032.1, on the reverse strand, counting down.
AACCAAGACCAATTAAGATCCTGCCCTAGTCCAACACTCCAGCCCTAGCAATCGCATGGCGCACAGCAACCTGGGTTTGTACTTTAATCAAGTTGGCTCTGTAGGCTGCTGAGGCATGGATATCCTCATTGAGGTCTGACTTATCGATCTGTATACCCTCTAAAGCCTCAGCCGTGAAACTCTTGTTAAGTGCCTCTTCTAGCCCTTTATGTCTGAAAACACCGTTTCCAGCGCCCGTTACAGCAACATGAACTCCATGGTCGGTTTGCGCAACAAAAACACCGACAAGTGCAAAACGAGATGCGGGTTGCTTGAATTTAGCATAGGCAGCTCTTTTTGGAATAGGGAAACTGACGCTAGTGATCAACTCACCCGGCTCAAGTGCAGTTGCATACATGCCTAAGAAGTAATCTTGCGCATTTATTTTTCTTTTATTCGTTTGAATCGTAGCACCCAAAGCAAGACAAGCACTTGGGTAGCAAGCTGCAGGGTCATTGTTAGCAACTGATCCACCAATAGTACCAATAGCTCTAATCTGTCGATCCCCAATCCCTGATGCCAGTTCAGAGAGCGCAGGAATGAACTTCTTTACATCCGCATTGTTCTCAACTGACTGGTGCTTTGACATTGCACCAATAACTATTGTGTCACCCACATGCTCAATGCCGTGTAACTCTTTAACTTCATTTAAATCAACCAATGTTTCTGGACTCATCAGTCTTACCTTCATTGAGGCAAGCAAAGTTTGTCCTCCAGCCAAAGCTTGACCACCAGCGGCTAGCAATTTAGTAGCCTCATTAATCAATGTTGGTCTTTCATATTGGAATGCGTGCATAAGAAGGCTTTTAAAAGTTTGTGAAGTTTGTGAAGTTTTTCAAGTGATTTCGAATTCAATTTTAGTTGCTATTCTGGATATTCAATTCATATCGTATTTGCTAAGAAATATCCCAGGATATAGTAAAAATTGTAATTGAAGAATATTCACCTGTGTTTAAAGAAAATGTAAATTACTCTACTTTTATCGCTAGATCACGGACCAATTGCCCCCAAAATGCATAATCCGAGGCCAAGGTAGATGCCATTAGGGAAGCTGATGTACCCGTGGGAGCAAGTCCCAGACCACGCATTCGGTCTTGAACTTCTGGGAGTTTGATAATTTTGACAATTTCTGTGTTCAGCCTACTTAGTACTGCATCTGGAGTGTTCGAGGGAGCGAATATACCGTGCCAAGAGCTTCCAATTACGCCGTTTGTATCAAGGCTACTACCGTACTCAGAGACTGTTTGAACATCTGGCAATGCATCAATTCTAGACTCACCCGAGATAGCGATTGCCTTAATCTTCCCTGCCTTAACTGAGGGAATCGCAGTCGTAGAGGCCTCGAGTGAGAGACTTACAACACCGCTCATCACATCGGCAGCAGGATTGGTCTTGTATGGGATATGATTGAATTTAATCCCCAGCTTTTGCGCCCAAGCCTCCATTGCGATATGAGGTTGGGAGCCCACGCCTAGGGAGGCATAATCAATTTTGCCAGGATTTTTCTTTGCGTATTCAACCAACTCTTTAAGATTGTTATAGGGAACGCTCGGCGAAGCAGTTATAACGTGTGGAACCGTTAGAACCTGACAAACAGATTTAAAGTCTTTTAACGGGTTGTACTTTGCGGTCGTGTAAACATGGGGAGCAATTGCCATAACAGACTTGACCGCAAAAAATAAATTATAGCCATCCCCCGCTTGAACAGCTGCACTCTCGGCGCCTATCATTCCTCCCGCTCCTGGTTTGTTGTCAATAATGACAGGCTGACCTAGCGCCTGACTTAACCTGTCACCTATAAGTCGTGCAATGACGTCCGGAGAGATTCCCGCAGCAAAAGGAACTATGAACTTAATAGGTCGACTCGGATATGCTGCAGGACTGGATTGCGCGCTAGAAATAGCAGGCTCCAATAATATTCCCGTTGATAAATAAGGGGTAATAGTTGAAACAATACTTTTAACTGCTTGCCTTCGATCCATAATAAACCCCGTAATATTTATTAAACTTGCATCAGTATCACAAATAGAACTATGATTCTGTTAAGTGTTTACACTACATTTCCAAATAAATAGTTTTTGATAGCTTCAACCTTATTTAATGAAAAATTATGAATTTTGGTTTGCTTAACCATTTTCTTAATCCATGTAAACCAAATTTTTATAAAATCTATAGTCTATAGAACTAATTACCCATAGTGAAGTGCATTTGGAGGAGAATACAAATATATAATATAAGCGTGATCAGATAATTTATTGACTTTCAAGTCAATAAAATATTTTTATGTATTGTAAAAAATTATCACAAACAACTTTCATTGATTCACACATGCAAAAGCCACCTCTGCAACTTAAGCAATCTTTGCGACTTCTCCTTATTTGTACAGGTTTGATATCTTCATCAAACATTTTTGCACAGGCCAAAAACTTTGAAGGTTTTGATATAAACATTACAACCGGCGTAACGCCGATGAGATATTCCTCTACAGTTGAAAATACGCCAAACGTTACCGTTCAAAAAGATCCTACCAACAGCACTCCAGCTATAGCCAGCGTGGGTTATTCTGTTGCCGTTTCTGATAATTTTGTACTTAGTGGTTCGTTTAACTACGAACTCTTTAAATCCAAACAAACAAGTGTGAACATTTATGCAAATGGAGCATTGTTACCTTCAGCCGGAAAATCACAGGGTTTACAAAACCTTGAAGGTTTCTCATTGAAGGTTGGAAAGGTTATCCAAGCCTCAACCTTAGTTTATACAAAAATAGGAACTTCATCGGCAGTTCAATATGGAACAAACAATGACGGTAGCGCCTTTACAAGCAGTCAAATCAAATACACTATTTACGGAATTGGGTTTAGAGAGCTACTTACCCCTAATGTCTTCGTCCTGGGTGAAATTGACTACAACAAAATGACTGACACCTCAACCAACAAAACCATCGGACGTACGTCTTATGTTATTGACGGCTACAGTGACGGTTATGGCTTGCTCATAGGGTTGGGTTACAAGTTTTGAATTGAATATTTGCTTTGTAGGGTGACAATTACCCCCCCTCCCTCTTTATATCTTTAAGTTATATATAAAGCATAAAAATATATTTTGAGTTATTACGTCAAGGCGTTAAAGTCTTGAAATGTTTGATATTTACTTTGTTTTAGCTGGTTTCTTTGTGGGGACCGTTGTAGGACTTACCGGGGTCGGTGGTGGTTCACTCATGACCCCATTACTAATTTTTCTAATGGGGGTAAAACCCCACATGGCCGTAGGTACAGATTTACTATTTGCGGCCATCACTAAATCGGGCGGTACATATTCCCTTTGGAGGCAGAAGTTAATACCTTGGAGAGTCGTTGCGCATTTGAGCCTAGGTAGTATTCCAGGGTGCTTAGCTACGATTTATATCCTCAGCCAATACGATCTTACGAGCTCGCAAGCAGAGATCGTGATTAAGCGCACCCTTGGATTCGCACTCTTACTCACTGCGGCCTCCCTCTTCTACAAAGTCCTTAGAACTTCGAAAACCAAGCAAATCTCAGAATCCTCAGATAATGCAAACTCTACATTTACTGAGCCAGATGCCAACTCGCAAACAAATGCCCAAAACACCATCAGTATCAGTGCTAGTGTTGCTTTGCAAAGCAATCAATCATTTGTGGATGGAGACTCTCTTCAGACCAAACATCCGGTACTGACTATACTTTTAGGATTTTTCATCGGTTCGATGGTTACTTTGACTTCTGTAGGGGCAGGGGCAATCGGCGTGAGTGTCTTGATGCTTTTATATCCAAGACTTCCCCTACCCCGAATCGTTGCAGCAGATATTGCCTATGCAGTACCACTCACACTTTTAGCGGGTCTTGGGCATGCCGGTCTTGGAACTGTAGATTGGGGACTACTTTTTAAACTAGCCTTGGGATCTCTACCAGGAATATGGGTGGGAGCACATCTACTGACTCGAACCTCTGAGCGCTTCATCAGACTATCACTAAGCATACTTTTGGCTTGGGCAGCAGGTAAACTGCTTTTTGTTTAACCTAAAATCTGTTTGCTTTTACATTTCAGTCCTATTCAGATTGAATCACACTTATTTTGAATCACTCCGGTAAATATTAGCTTTTTACTCACTACTTTCCTATTTTCACAATATGACCAGTTCCTCACCTTTTAGCTCAAAACCAGGTAACGCTATTGCTCAATGGTCTAAACCAAGCGAAGATTTCGATCTACGTTTAAAGAACACTCTATCAAGACTTGAGCAAAGCATAAAAACCTTAAATCCCATCAAACAGGCCAGCAGCCTTGGGCCAGAAGATATAGTGATAACGCATTTGTTAGAAACAATTGGTATCGCTGTGCCCGTATTTGTTTTAGAAACAGGTGCGTTACACCACCAAACAATCGCATTATTGGAAAGACTCCAAGCCCATACGAAGATGCCTCTGGAGATTTACCGTCCCAAAGCAGAGCGCGTGATTGAATTCGTAAAAACGAAGGGTCAAAAATCAATATACGAATCCATCGAGAACCGCAAATCTTGCTGTCAGATACGAAAAATTGAACCCCTTGGCAGAGCCCTAAATGGACAAAGAGCGTGGATTACAGGACTCAGACGCGAGCAGTCTCAAACCAGATCTGAGGTTAATTTTCTTGATAATTCAGAGCTCAGTACAAAAGGCTATACAAAAGTAAATCCTTTAGTTGAATGGAGTTGGGGAGATGTTTGGAACTATATTGAAAAACACTCACTGGATTTCAACCCCTTACATGATGAGTTCTATCCCAGCATTGGTTGTGCGCCTTGCACTAGAGCCATTAGCTTAGGAGAAGAGTTTAGAGCTGGAAGGTGGTGGTGGGAGGACGAGAACGCAAAGGAGTGTGGCTTGCATGTTAAAAGCCCCCAACAAACGTCCTCAAGTTTGGCATAAATCACAACCGTAAAATAGAGTTTTTAGTTTTTAGTTTTTATTTCCAATTAACTTCCCCTGTATTTAAGAGCCTCCATGACAGAAATTGATAACTTAATGAACATCTCGGCTTCTGATGAAGCCAAAGCATTACACACAGGATACGCCAGATATGCACCTGGTCCGAGCGGTGAACATTCCCTTAGTCAGTCACACTTAGACGGGTTGGAGAGTGAGACTATTTTCATTTTGCGAGAGGTTGCTGCAAGCTTTGAAAAACCAGCCCTCCTCTTCTCTGGAGGCAAAGACTCTTTGGTCATGCTTAGGTGCGCAGAAAAAGCATTCGGTGTTGGACGAATCCCATACCCCTTACTGATGATTGATACGGGCCATAACTTTCCTGAGGTAACAGATTTCAGAGACTACAGGGCCGAACAGCTCAAAGCGCACCTAATCGTTCGAAGCGTTGAAGATTCAATGAAACGGGGAACAGTAAGACTGAGTCGTCCCGATGAGTCAAGAAACGTGCACCAATCAGTGACTCTTTTAGAGGCTGTAGAAGAACATAAATTTGATGCCTTAATTGGCGGCGCGAGGCGCGATGAGGAAAAAGCGCGAGCAAAAGAGCGCATTTTCTCCCACCGCGATAGCTTTGGAACGTGGCAACCCAAGTCTCAACGCCCAGAACTTTGGAGTCTCTTTAATACAAAAATTCACCCAGGTGAGCATTTTCGAGTTTTTCCAATATCCAACTGGACTGAGATCGATGTATGGCAATACATTGAGCGTGAGCAAATTGAATTACCAAGTCTTTACTATAGCCACAAAAGAGAGGTTGTAGACCGACGCGGTCTATTAGTGCCAGTCACCGAATTAACTCCTGCAAAAGCCGGTGAAACACCAAAAATAGTAGACGTTAGGTTCAGAACAGTTGGGGACATTACATGCACTTGCCCAGTTGCAAGCCTTGCAAAAAATCCAAAAGAAATTGTCATTGAAACTTTAAGCGCTACCATGAGCGAAAGGGGAGCTACGCGAATGGATGACCAGACCTCAGAGGCATCTATGGAGAAAAGAAAACGAGACGGATATTTCTAATAAAAGTAAATCCTAATGCTCTTCTAAATACAAAACTAAGTCATGTCAATCATCACTCAAAACTCATCTCCCGCCGTTACCCCAAGCGTATCAAAGCCATTAAATCAACCACTTTACGCTTTGAAATTCATCACCTGTGGCTCAGTAGATGATGGCAAAAGTACACTAATTGGCCGACTCTTGGTAGACTCTCAAGCCGTGCTTGAAGACCATTTAGCCGGAGTCCAGCGCCAAGGTGAAACTGACTTGGCACTCTTAACTGACGGACTATCTGCAGAGCGCGAACAAGGTATAACAATTGATGTTGCTTACCGTTATTTTGCAACAGAGAGCAGAAAATTCATCATTGGTGACGCTCCAGGCCACGAGCAATACACGCGCAATATGGTGACCGCGGCATCTAGCGCGGACGCAGCCCTCGTGATTGTTGACGCAACAAAGCTTGAGTGGTCAAAATCAAATGTAATACTACTAGATCAAACACGCAGACACTCACTTTTGGCTAAACTCTTAAGAGTTCCCAGTATTGTTTTCGTTATTAATAAACTAGATGCCGTAGAGGACCCAACAACGGCATACAAAAACATTAAAAATGCCCTCACATCATTTGCCATTCAAGCCCAAATTGAGGTCAGTGCAGTTGTACCCATCTCAGCCTTAAAAGGCTGGAATGTAGTTAATTCAAAAGAGCATTGGTGTGGATACACTGGACCTAGCCTGATATCCATTCTGGAAAGACTTCCCTGCACACCACCCGAATCTCAAGGAACAACTACCGTATGTGTGCAATGGGTAGAAAAGCAACATGACTCCAACCGGACTGACAAAGGTCGTCGTGTACTTTGGGGAAGAGTAGCGAATGGGACTTTAAAAGTTGGGGACTTGGTACAAGTACACCCAAGTGGGCAAAGTGCAAAAGTAGCAGAAATAATCAATGCGGTCAGGCACTCTAATGATCTTTCACTAGGATTTGCAGGTCAACAAGTAGGAGTCACTTTAGAGCGTGAAATAGATGTATCAAGAGGCGACTGGCTAGTCGCTAAAAACGATGAGATATCAAATCACAGCATTGAGTCTCAAAGACAAGTTACTGCTACCTTGGCTTGGATGGACGATGAGCCTCTTGTCAAGGGGAGAATTTACTGGGCTCTACACGGTCACCAATGGGTTAAAGCACAGATCAGCCAGATTCATCACAGATTGAACATCTTAACTTTAGACGAGGAGCCTACCGAAACACTTGAGACCAACGCAATTGGGCGCGTAGAGTTAATTTTCAAGGAACCAGTGTTAGTTAAAAGCTTTCAAGACTCAAGACTCATGGGTGCCATGATCTTGGTTGATACTGCCTCACATAAGACATCTGCAGCTTTGCTTGTAAATTAATCAAAAATAATTTTGATTTTTTTAGGTGAGCTTTCTCATAAGATGGTATGTGTAAATGAATTCAGAGACACCATGGCTGAGAGGGGCATTTTTAGCTGATATGGTTAGATTGTCCACCAATTGACTGATGCTTGATAGATTAAAATTTTCATGTGAGTGAGTCGGAAGATCAATCTTGCTACAAAAACCCATTGACCATTTCTCAAAACTACGCTTCTTAGTTTTACCTGAGTATAAAACTTTTAGATCTGTATGCATGTTGTTTTTTTCGATCTTGGATTTATAAATATATTCAACTGAGTCCTTCTTACCCTCCAATAACTGTAGAAATTGCTTTTTGTAAAAAATCAGCATTCCAGTAACTCCATTCGATACATTTGAACTTCTTGCATTGACCAAGATATGATCAAGATCCGAAGAGCTCAAATCATCTAAGACACAAGTGCTTTTGTAGAGTAATTCATAATACATAATTAAAATAACAATTTATCTTAAAACTTTATTATATTGTTCAACTTAATAAAAATATAGATTTCTAGGAAGATTTCTTGTGTAAACCTAATTAAAAAATAGAAAAGTCGTCTAATTTATTCAGGAATATAAAATAATTTCAAGACTCAAATGGGGTTTAATACAAAAGAATTGCAAGCCATTTCAGAGTGCTATTATCACAAGACTTTATTGATTTTCAATTCAACTTTATCAGTCGTAACGAAGCGCATTTAAAGTCTGACCAAGACTACAAACTGCTGCGTAATTTTGAGAACATCTAAAGATGCATTGAATAGCATTTGAAAATTCAACTAGTCAATATTGAACTCTGACAGCATCTGTCAATACATATCTTTCAATAAACTAATGTTAAGTCACTACAGCTTTTGTAGAGTTGTGATAGGACATGGGTAGTGCAATCCACTCAGCCAACAATAATTTCGCACGATCACTTTCAAGTCCAAACTCAGCTTGTAGATTTTTATTGGCTCTACACATGTTTGTCCCGCCGAATTCTCTAAGCTCATTTAAATAAAGGTAGTAAATCTCATGGTTATTATTTATATCGATGTGTTGCGCCATTTAGATTCCTAAACTTATAGATTTATTCAAATAGGACCTATTTCTACAGACTTGAAAATGATTTAAAAAAGGTCAAAAATCATTTATTACAAGAGTTTTAATATTTAAACCTACTTTACTCTCAAAGCATTGATGGCAATCAAATTAAAGAAGCCTCATTGACATAAATCAATCGAATCAGTCTGATAAATAGACGATCACGAGCATTATTAAATTTTTATTATTAAAGGTTAGTTAACAGACATATATTTTTATATTTTCACAATAAAGTGGCGAATAAGGCGACTCAACTTAAAAAGAATGAAATGCCTCTCACAAATCAAACACCCAATATCAACAGATACAACTATTTGATAGCTATATTTATATTTAATTTTTATACGAAGTCTGCATACCCCGTTGATATTTCCTCAGGTTCAATACTTCAGGGAATTCAATCCCAAGTATCTACATTCAACCTACCCCACGCTAACAGTATCTTGGAGACCGTAAATGAAAACTTTAACGATGGTAAAGGAATCAAATTCACGCTAAATCAGATCAAATTTACAGGAAATTACAAAATAACAGATTTAGATTTGCAAACAATAATTGCTAAATATTTGAATCACCCCATCACATTTAATGAGCTCAGATACATAACAGATGAGGTGGTGCAGTACTACAGAGTTCACGGAATACTTGCTCGAGCGGTTCTCCCAGAACAAGAAGTTACAAACGGTGTCCTTAGTGTTCTAATTATTGAAGCCTCTTTGGGAGGGGTTCTTATCGATAATAAATCTAAACGAGTGGACAAAAAGCGAATTGAAACCTGGATTTATAGTGTTATTCCGGTTGGATCCAAACTTTCATTGGTTGCACTTGAACGTGCACTACTAACCCTAAATGATCAACCAGACCTACAAGTTACAAGCTCCTTAGGAGAAGGTCAAAATCACGGTGAGACCCTACTGATACTCACAGTTACAGATAAACCCCTGATTAAAGGAAGCATTACAACCGATAACTACGGTCAGTCATCTACAGGCAATAATAGAGCCTCCCTTAATTTCAACCTCAATGGTTTTTTTCAAATAGGTGAGGAGCTTAATTTTTTTGGACTCTACACAAGGGGATCTAGTTACAACCGATTAGCCATTAACCTGCCAGCGAACTCGAGCGGACTAAGAGCGGGACTCAATACAAGTTATCTTTACTACGAAATCAGTAACCCAAGTTTTAGTCAACTATATTTAAATGGTACTTCAAGCACCGCGGGGGCGGAGTTTTCATATCCATTACGCAGGAGCAGACCAACAAATCTTTATATTTCAGGTAATTACAACTTCAGTACATTTACCAACTCCGCCAATCTCTCGACCATCAGTCAATATAACACTTCGGTATATCAAACCGGTCTTTTCGCTAACAGTTTGGATAACATTTTAAGAGGTGGAGTTAACTCAAGTTCTTTGATTATCTCAAATGGCCTCGTCAACCTTAACACCTCGCCCTCATTAGCTTTTGACGTAATAGGTCCTCAGATCAATGGAGGTTTTAGCAAATTGCGTTATTCAGTCAATAGAAATCAGTTTATCAACTCTTACGTTTCAGCATACCTTGGGCTAACGGGTCAATTGGCAAGTAAAAACTTGGACGCATCTGAGCAGATTTATTTTGGAGGTCCATATGCAGTGCGTGCATATGCAACGGGTCAAGCCAATGCATCCCAAGGGGAGATTATGACTTTTGAATTAAGTCAAGTTTTACCAATGGGCTTAACTCTTACTGAGTTCTATGATTATTCAAACGTGCAGACGTTTAAAGATATCAACTTTCAAGGAGCTCCGCCCCAAAACTCATACTCTTTGCAAGGAGTTGGGAGTAGCTTGGGATGGATTGGCGATGCAGGAATAAAAATCAAGGCGACCTTGGCTATACCAACAGGCTCTATCCCCCCAACAATTAAGCAGACCCTGACTGGGAATGGAGGTTACTCATCAAACCGTTTATGGTTGACTGCAACCCTACCCTTTTAAGGGAACATACATACGTCTAATAATCTCCAACACATTTATAAAGAAATCCTGAGTGTTTACAGACTTTCTTGGTTTTGTGTCAGTGAACTAACAAAATCACATACTAAAGTGCACTCTGTCTCTCATGACATTCCAAAGATTGTTATCACCATCTGTACGATCATGATCTCGGGGTTGGGATCAGCAAGTCCTCCTACCCTATTGATTGCACCTACTCCAAACCCTCAATCCGTTTCCTCAAATCAGTTACCCAATGGAGGCTCAGTAGTTTTTGGAAGTGCAACGATATCCACCCTCTCCAGTCCTTTAAATAAGAATTTACCCAGTACTTTATCAATCTCTCAAATAACCAATAAGGTGATTATTAATTGGAATGAATTTGATATTGGATCAAATGCCTCAGTCAACTTTAATCAACCAAGCGTGAATGCTATTGCGTTGAACCGGATCAATAGCCCAAATGCTACTCAAATTTTTGGCAATCTAAACTCCAACGGGCAAATCTACCTGCTAAATTCAAGTGGAATCTACTTTGCACCAAGTGCAAATATAAATGTTGGAGGAATTGTTGCAACAACTGGAGTAATGCAAGATAGTGAATTTATGAACGGCGGCACGACTTTCAAAACCAAGGGTTACAAAGGAGCTACTCTTGGATCTGTAATTAATAATGGAAGCATCAAATCAGGACTGGGAGGTTATGTTGCACTTCTCGCACCTGAGGTAGTTAACAACGGAGTAATAGTTGCAAAACAGGGCAGTATTGCCTTGATCGGTGCTAAAGGCGATATCACTTTAAATTTTAGCCCTTTTGCAACACTTGATAGCGTGACTATTAAACAAGAGCTTTTGAATTCTCTTATACAAAAACATGCCGCTGTAAAAAGTACCAATGGTCAAATCATTCTTTCCAAAAAAGCAGTTACAGAGTTGACTGGTAGCGTCATCAACTCTGGAACTTTAGATGCAAACGGGGTCACGAGTAGCGGTGGAAGAATCATCTTAACTGCGACAAGTTCTATAAATGATGCTGGAACAATTTCGGCTAATGGATCAAGCCTTAACAACGGAGGTGGAGGGACTATATCTCTTGTTGTTGATTTGAACAATACTAAAGGCCAACTGATTGTTGGAGGTAACTTAAGCGCCCAGGGGAATGGCCTAGGCAGCAATGGTGGAACTATTGAAACTTCTGGTAGCCATGTTTTTATTGAGCCCAAGACAAGCATCAGTACCCACTCAATTAACGGCAAACCTGGGACTTGGACTATTGACCCAACTGACTTTACTATATCAAGCATGGGTGGCGATATGAGCGGTGCTACGCTGTCCAGCAATTTAGCAACTACAAATGTTGTGGTTTTAAGCACTCAGGGCATTTCTGGAGTCCCGGGCGCTTCTGGAAATATATTTGTGAACGATGCCATTAGTTGGGCAAGTAACTCCTCCCTAACGCTCAATGCACAAAACAATATCTATATCAATAGTTCGATCACAGCGCTTGGAAATAGCGCTAAAGTTAATTTGCAATTTGGACAGAGTACTGTTAGTGCTGGAAACACGTCTAATTATTTTCTTAATTCAAGCATCAATCTTCAGCCCGGTAATAACTTCAGCACACAACTTGGAAATAACGGCCTGATCATTAACTATAACGTCATCAATGCATTGGGAGGTGTGGGCAGCTCAAGCGGTCAAGATCTACAAGGCATGAACGGGGCACTTGACAGTAGTTTTGCACTGGGTAAAAATATTGATGCATCAATCACCCAGGGCTGGAACAGTGGTGCTGGTTTTACCCCAATCGGAACATTAGCATCACCTTTTACGGGCAATTTTGACGGCCTTGGGCACAGCATTTCTGGTCTATCAATAAGTCAATTGGGTATTGCAAACATTGGCTTCATTGGTGCAACAGTTGGCAAGAATTCAATACAAAATATTGGCCTCATTGGCGGTGCAACCCTAGGTGGTGCAGGTACAGGCGGGTTAATTGGCAACAGCAACTCAAGTCTAATAAAAAACAGTTACAACACAGGAAACGTAACTGGAGGCGCTGGTACTGGTGGCTTGGTAGGAAGTAGCATAAGCGGAAATATTACCAGGAGTTACTCTACTGGCACGATAACAGGAGCCGCCGGCACAGGTGGTATAGAGGGTTCACTCACAACAGGTGAGATCAGTTCAAGCTATGCGACCGGCAGCGTAAGTGGAGGAGCTGGTACTGGTGGGCTTATTGGATCAATGACATCCGGTACTGTCCTCAATAGTTACGCATCAGGAAATACAAATGGAGCGGCGGGAACTGGTGGACTCGTTGGATCCCTTACGTCAGGTACCGTATCCAATAGTTACGCTATTGGCAACGTCGCAGGAGCGGCTGGTACTGGAGGACTAATAGGTACTATAACCTCAGGGGCCATTACTGATAGTTACTCTGCTGGTAGTGTAACGGGTGATGCGGGTACGGGCAGTTTAGTAGGGGCAAGCTCAGGGGCAATTAACAACAGTTACTGGAACTCTACTACGGCTCCAATTGGCTCCATTGGGGGAGGGAGTCCTTTGGCTACTAGTCAAATGCAACAACAAAGTAGTTTCACTGCATGGGACTTTGGCTCGACGTGGTTTCAGTATTCTGGTCTGACTTATCCCTTACTAAGGTCATTTATGACTTTATTAACAGTTTCTGCATCAAGTCCTTCTGTAATTTATTCAAATAGCGTTTTCACAGGACCCTTGGGTTTGAATTATTCAACTCCAATAAATGGCAATATTTTAGGATCAGCCGTATATACGGGCACATGGGCGACAGCCTCTAATGTTGGTACTTATTCTATTATTCCAAGTGGTTTGTATTCAAACCAGGCGGGATACATCATAAGTTACGCAAATGGTAGCCTAACCATAAAGGAGGCACCACTTCTGATTGTCGGGTCAAGCACAGTAAGCACTTATAGTGCAACAACACAAATAAACACACTTAGCACAACAAAATCAACTGGATTAATGGTTGGTGACAGCATAACTTCGGTTAAGGGTTTGGCGAGTGGAACCTTTTACAGTCCCGCACCCTATGCGGACAATCTATCAGGAGCAACAGGGACAGGCCTTAATAATTATGCAATTAGTTACACGAATGGAAGCTTAATGATTGGGCAAGCACCTTTAGTTGTAAATGGCGTGAATAATACAACCCAATATAACGGGGTATCTCAAACGAATGGAGTTGCGTCTTATACGGGTGCTAAAGGCTCAGATATTTTTCTTATCAGTGGTTACGCATCCGCCACCAATTACAGCCCTATTCCTTATTCC
>CAIWAO010000031.1 GCA_903910745.1 uncultured Burkholderiales bacterium | reverse complement strand
CACCACCAGAGCAGCCTTTCTCTTCGCTGTCCATCTCTTGGTTTCTTCTTCCATAACTGTACTCATTTCATAATCCTTCCATTATTATGACCTGAGCAGGAATTCAGTGGGTCATTACATCAATTCTCTAATTTATAGATGTCTAATTTATTTGGGGGTTAATACACTGTTTTGTCTTTCTGAGTAAAGCGCTCGAATAACCCCAAGATATCTACTAATTAGGTTGTCAATGGTGCGGAAGTACCTCTTGGATGATATGGTTTTTATGTGTTCGCATACGCACATTAAAACCATTTCAAGAGTGCGATGCGATCAAGCTGCAACTGAACCAAATGGGGCAATTTCACGCGAAATGATTTTTGCGCTTTGCTTCGCCGCGATCCGCAAGTCATAAGCTGCCTGCAAAGCCAGCCACCCTTGGGCTTCGCTGCCAAAGTAACGTTCAAGTCGCAAGGCTGTGTCAGCCGAGACGCCCCGGTTTCCGTCCACAATTTCGCGCAAACGTGAATACGGGACATGTAAGGCAATTGATAGTGCGCGCACGCTTATGCCCATAGGCTTGATGTAGTCTTCAAGCAAGATTTCGCCTGGATGAATGGGGCGCATGCCATTTTTAAACATAGTGGTTCCTTTGTTAAATTTCAGTTCGGGTCTTCAATAACAACTTCAAACGGCCCACTTGGCCCCCATTTGAAAGTCAATCGCCATTGCCCATTGATCCGAACGTGCCAAGCTTCGTCGTACTCTTTTAGATCGTTGCCTGGAGGCGCTTTCATGAACACCAGGGAAGGAGCGGCATCTAGTTGAGCCAATTTGCGTTCAACAACTTTTTAGATGTTTGCAAAACATGGGCAACGCCCAGTCGTGAAGAGGACCTAGGTATCAGCGAACGCGAATGATTGAATCGCCATGATTTATTTTAATTGTTATCCGTTTAACGGTTAATAAATACTGAGATATGTTTATTGTCCCAAGGTTAAAACTATAAATTGCCATATTTGATAGTAAGTGTTTAGTTGGCAGGTGCATAACGGAGCTCAATCAGCAGTTTTTCACAAAGACTCAACTGCAGCTTTGAGATGAATTGGGCTAGAGTAGAGATAAACAGCTGTGGTTGCAATGCTTCTATGTCCGGCAAGGGTTTTTAGTAGATGTATGCCCACGCCCTTATTGGCAAGATTTGTTAGAAACGTTCTACGCCCACTATGGCTACTACCTCCTTCTATACCACTCGCCCGGTATAGAGCCCCGAATGTTTGGGCTAGGCTGTTGGCGCTGAACCCTTTTTTTATCGATTTTTGAGATCCGAAGAAGGGGTAGGTTGGGTGAATACACTTAGCTTGATCAAAGCATTTTTATCATACGGGTCTTCGCTGCAAGACCATTTCGAGAAACACTTTGGCCAAAGCCAATCGCGTCAGACCGTGGGAAGTTTTTGCTGATTTGGTGCATCATTTGATCGAAACTACACTATTGCACAAATGATGCCGTTAAGGGTGGGGGTGTTCATCCCATTGAACCTGAAGAACTCTTGAAATCCTCATGAACACTGTTTTTTTCGTTAAAATTAGACATGCATTTGATGATCTATGAAGAGCTCAAATCATCTATCAGTTACCTCTCCTCGAACAAGTGCAATAACTTGTCCAGCTCTTTGATAAATGTACGGGCATATTGTAACTGGTCGTAAGGAAAGTTAGCAGCGTAGTCTTCTGAGTTATACATGTCCCTGCCGGTAATTTCCATTAACAGACGCTTGCAATCGTTGCTTGTAATTGGGACGGTTTTACCTAGTACAAGTAACAACATACCTTCCAGACATGGTGTCGATCCAATAAGTTGGATTTTTTTGCGTTTAGCATCTTTCGTGTTTTTAGACATCCAAACAAGATCGGTATCAAGCAAACAAAGTTTTTTGTCATAGGTAGAAATTCGCAAAGCCCCAATGGCCGTGCCGATCACATTACCAGGTCCGCGCCCGTTAGCATTTCGTACGGTGACCTTCAGGCCTTTACCAGAGGAGCAATAAATTTCACGTAGGTATTTTAGGAAGGCAGCATCAGCCTTACCTTCGCCAACTGCAAGTAACGTTTTGCGCTGAGCAATATGTGCTTTTGTTTGTTTTGCCATCACAACCACCGTTAGATTTGCGGAATAGCGCCATACGAACCACCCATATACTTGGCATATAAGTTGTCATCAGCGCGGATACCTTTCACTTCGTCTAGTCGCCACGCATTGCTCTGACAGTTTCCATCTTTTTCTACGAGCACAACTTGCGCTTTGTGTAACAAGCTCAAAACCTCAATTGAGTGGCATGTAAAGATGATTTGAGCGTTATGTGGATTTGTTTCTGGAGAGAAAAATAAATCCAAAATCGGTACTAATATGTGCGGATGCAAACCTGCTTCAAGTTCATCGATTACGGCTATGCCACCATAAGTCAAAACTGGTAGCAGGCGAGAAAGCAGAAGGTAAGCAGCCTGCGTGCCGCTTGACTCTTGCTTGAGCATGATTGAGTGTTCAATACTATCCACTTTGTGGATTCCAAAGGGAATATATATGTCCTCTTTTTCACCATTTGGATGCGTAACTGTCTGGCGCTCAATACGAATATCACTTAGACCTAGGTCCCAACCCCTTAGTAATTTTGTCATTGCTAAGCGCAGATGATCATTTTTCGAGTAAAGAGCAGATGCACCAAAAATCTGCCAATCATCAATATGGTGACGACCCATAACATGTAAGTTTGTGAAAACCTGCATCGAGCAAATTGTTAATGCCAAGGGGACCTGATACTGCGCGGCAGTCGATAGCAGTGATGCGTTTTCACGAACGCGTTCTGCTTCCTTCTGTAAAAAACCAAATTGATTTTGCTTAATCTCATAGTTTTTTGCGCAAGGATTCCATTCTCTAGTAAATACGTACGAGTAGGCTCTTGTTAGTTTGCAATAAAGATGCTCAGAATAGACACGCTTTTCACTGGCGATCAATCGATATCGCCAGTCCTTACCATCCATTTCAAATTCAATTTCAAACTCAGAGGCTTCGTTACTAGCGCTAAAATGCGAGTTCAATGGAATGAGGGCATCAACCTTTGATTGAAATGATTGGCGAATAAACCAATCTAAGAATGCCAATGATTTGATCAGTGTCGTTTTTCCACTCGCATTTGGACCAATAACTGCGAGCGCCTTGGTCAGTTTGGAACCTGAACTGGTCTGAAAAGCGCGGTTATCGTCAGGTGTGTGCTTGTTCAGTTCTAGTGAAATTTGCACTTGTTCGTGGAAGGACTGAAAGTTGCGGACAGCAAAGGATTTCAACATGTGGCCTCCAGTTTAAAATTTAACAAAAATTTGTTGAAAATATGTTTTCAGCTTAATATTACACTACATTAAGTCTAATTTAAAGAGATATTTTGTGTATTTTCGACCTTGGCTTGTGGAATCTTGTTCTTTAGTTCGACTCCGGACTTGGGGCTCGAACAGGTTAGAGTAAATTGTTTGGTTCCAGTCCCCCGGTGTCAGGGGGTAGTTGTAAGACGAGAAGCTTTAAGTAATTTATCTAAGTACTTTCCTTGTGAGTCAGCCCTCTGTGGTCAGGCTTGAGCGTATCTCTAATTCGGCGCATAGTCATTTTGTTTGTTGGCCAGGCTTGGCCTTGAATTAAAAAGCCTAGCCTGAGCGGGTTAAGAAATGCAATGTCGCGGCCCATTTCGTCTACGATCAGACTGAAATGCTCTGTGTGGAGCGAAACATGCATATTTGATAGCAAAGTGTTTAGTTGGCAGGTGCATAACGGAGCTCAATCAGCAGTTTTTCACAAAGTCTCAACTGCAGCTTTGAGATGAATTGGGCTAGAGTAGAGATAAACCGCTGTGGTTGCAATGCTTCTATGTCCGGCAAGGGTTTTTAGTAGATGTATGCCTACGCCCTTATTAGCAAGATTTGTTAGAAACGTTCTGCGCCCACTATGGCTACTACCTCCTTCTATACCACTCGCCCGGTATAGAGCCCCGAATGTTTGGGCTAGGCTGTTGGCGCTGAACCCTTTTTTAATCGATTTTTGAGTTCCGAAGAAGGGGTAGGTTGGGTGAATACACTTAGCTTGATCAGCGTAGCTTTGCAACTCATTTTGTAAT
>CAIWAO010000030.1 GCA_903910745.1 uncultured Burkholderiales bacterium | reverse complement strand
TAATAGTGAAGCTAATTCCTCAAGAGTATCTGCCTTGGTGCCAGGGAAAACCGGTGGCATAAAGCGTCCGATTGCTTTGCTATCAATGACGGAGTAAGCTCTTTGACCTGGTTGCATCGCAACCAATCTTCCCCATATGGCATAACGTTTGGGCCAAAAATCTTCTCCCTCATCATAAAAGCGCTTGGCTTGCTTGTTGACCACTATGCCCAGTGAAACACAGTCTATGCGCGTGCAAATCCCCCCGTCATAAAGTGGAGCTCTTGCATCGATTGCAACCATGTGTGCCTGGGTTGGGTCTCCAATCATGTCGGCCTTATGCACATCCCTTAAATTCTTAATCAATACGCCTTTGTTGTAGCGAGTGCCTCTAATTAAAAAATTATCAACTGGGTACTCACCCCACTCATTTTGTCCCCAGGCTTGCCTCAACCAGTCAATGTTGGACTCAAATCCGCCACTTGCCATGACGCAGCTTTTGGCCTCGATCACCTCAACACGAACCACCTCTCCTGTTGCATCTTTATGATGTACTTGTGCTGCTTTGAATTCACCGTCCTCTAACTCAATACCGATGACCTCGGCGTTGTAGTCAATTTGCACACCTAACGCCAATGCACTTCTGTAGTAAGCATTGACCAAAGCTTTTCCCCCGCCCATAAAAAATGCATTCGTTCTGGCTGTATGCAAAGCACCTGATAGTGAGGGCTGAAACCTAACCCCGTGTTTGACCATCCAGGGTCTGCAAGTTGCAGATGCTCTAATCGCCATACGAGCTAAATGTTCGTTCGTGAGTCCACCGGTAACTTTGAGTAAATCTTGCCAAAACTCTTCCTCTGTATAGGCATCGACTAAAACGTCTTGTGGGGCGTCATGCATACAACGAAGGTTCCTGGTGTGCATAGAGTTTCCGCCCCTCCACTCTTTTGGGGAGGATTCAAGGAGTCTTACACTTGCTCCTCGTTCTTTCGCCATCAAGGCTGCACAAAGTGCGGCGTTGCCGCCACCGATTACGAGTACGTCTAGCATTTGTTGTTTGCTCTAAAGTTGTTTACTTTAATTGGGATTTTGGAGTTAGGAAACACGATTCACCCCAATTTACAGTTTAATTCAAAATGAATACTTAAGGGTAATTGAGGTTTTTTGAATGCAGTGTTTAGCTGATACGAATTGGCTACAATCGTGAGTTGTCACTTGCGCTTACAGAGTAAGCTCTCAAGCGTGAGTGTTTTGATTTTACAAGAATGTTTTAGCTCGAGGTTTCACCATGGCGCATAAATTCAGTAACGACCGATCTTTCCTTAAGCTCACGAGCATAGGATGCACGAGTCTTTGTTTATTCTTTGGCTTGAGTCTTTCTGTGATGGCTCAAATCAAAGTCGGAGTCACTGTTTCTGCAACGGGTCCAGCAGCCTCTCTAGGATTGTCAGAAAAAAATGCTTTTTCTGTGATGCCCACTACGATTGCAGGTCAAAAAGTTGAATACATCATTTTGGATGATGCCAGTGACCCTGTTTCTGCGGTTAAAAACACTCGAAAATTGATTTCTGAGGACAAAGTCGATATCGTTCTTGGCTCTACAACCGCTCCCAATAGTTTGGCAATGGTCGATGTTGTCTCTGAGGCGCAAACCCCGATGATTGCGATGGCTTCATCTTTGAAAATTGTAGACCCTGTTGATGCCAAAAGGTTCTGGGTCTTCAAAGTCCCACAAAACGATGCACATATGGTCACCGCCTTATCAGCTCACATGGCAGATACGGGGATCAAAAATGTCGCACTCATAGGATTCAACGACGCTTACGGTGAGGGCTTGATTTCTGAGTTTGGAAAGATGACAGGTATCAGGAAGCTTAACGTTGTAGCGACCGAGCGCTATGCGAGAACCGATACCAGCGTAACCGGGCAAGTCCTAAAGGTGCTTGCCACCAACCCAGACGCTGTCCTTATTGCGGCCTCTGGCACACCTGCAGTTTTGCCCTTCAAAACCCTGAAAGAACGTGGCTATAAAGGCAAAGTTTATTTCACTGATGGTGTTATAAATGAAGATTTTCTAAGAGTTGGGGGTAAGGACTTGGATGGATCTTTCTTACCTGCTGGCCCCTTTGTTGTTGCCAATCAATTGCCTGATAGCAATCCAACCAAAAAAGTTTCCCTCGCTTTTATAAAGCTGTATAACGCTAGCTCACCCGCGCAGCCCGCCAACTCTTTCACTGCTCACGCTTGGAATACTTACCTCATTTTGAATTATGCAGTGCCTATTGCACTTAAGACTTCAAAGCCTGGAACAAAAGAGTTCCGAGCTGCACTAAGAGATGCAATTGAGGGAACACATGAGCTCATCACTACACACGGAGTTCTCAATATCAGCAAAACCGATCACATGGGATTTGATCAAAGAGCCAGGGTGATGGTTAAGATCGAGAATGGTCAGTGGAAACTTATTCCTTGATGATCTAATTCAAATGTTAATATTTCATCAACGTTTTTTGCCAATTA
This sequence comes from uncultured Burkholderiales bacterium, assembly GCA_903910745.1. Taxonomy (GTDB): domain Bacteria; phylum Pseudomonadota; class Gammaproteobacteria; order Burkholderiales; family Burkholderiaceae_C; genus Limnohabitans. The sequence goes on along the minus strand of CAIWAO010000030.1, from coordinate 12,477 downwards.
GTGCAGTGTATCAATAAGATCTAATCGTTTAGTTATTACAAGGTATAGCTTAAGTAAATGGACTCATCTATTGCCTTGATATTGGCTCAAGACGGCTTGGTGACTGGTGCTGTCTATGCGTTACTCGCGATCGGGCTTGTTTTGGTGTTCTCCGTTACAAGGGTTATTTTTATCCCTCAAGGGGAATTGGTGACTTACGGTGCACTTACCATTGCCACAATACAACTTAATGGTTTTCCCAAAATCATCTATTTGCAGATGGTGTTGGGCCTGTATTTATTTCTACTTGAATTATTAAAGCTCAGTAAATCTGCCCATCAAACTATAGAAAGTCCAAGTTTTAACTTTCAATTTAAGGAAGTAATACACAATAAAAAAGCTGAATTTAAAACTCTCACATCTTCTTTTTTACAGTTTATTTTAGTTCCAGGCTTATTGTGGGCACTTTTAAATGTACTTCATGCACATGAACTATTAGGTCAACTGGGAGTGATTTCACAAATCTTATTGACTCTTTGTTTAGTCGCCCCACTGGGTCCAATGATTTTTAAATCGGTTTTTGAGCCCGTTAGCGACGCAAGTGTTTTGGTGCTCTTGATTCTCTCAGTTGCACTTCATTTGAGCTTAATGGGGTTAGGATTGTGGATGTTCGGCGCCGAAGGAGGGCGTTCTAAACCACTACTAGAGCTTAACTTGGACTGGGGTGCCTTTTCCATGAGTGGACAAAGTATATTTGTTATTGTCTCAAGCGTAATCTTGATGATCGTTTTCTCTTTGTATTTTCAATATTCGATGAGTGGTAAAGCGCTAAGAGCCACAGCAATCAACCGATTAGGGGCCAGATTGATGGGGATCAATGTAAAAACAGCCGGACAATTGGCCTTTTTGTTAGCAGCTTTCTTAGGCGCGTTCTCAGGTATATTGATTGGTCCGATTACGACCATTTACTATGACTCAGGATTTATCATTGGACTCAAAGGGTTTGTCGGGGCCATACTTGGTGCCTTAGCAAGTTACCCCTTGGCTGCCTGTGGAGCACTTTTAGTTGGACTTCTTGAATCCTACGTCTCTTTTTGGGCAAGTGCTTACAAGGAGGTTTGGGTATTCTCGTTGATCATTCCCGCACTGATGTGGAGATCTTTTAAGCATGCTAAGCTCCTGGATGAGGATGAGTCTTTGTGATTAATCGACAAAGTACCTTCATTCTTGGAGTGCTCGGGACTCTGTTCGTTTTAGTAATTAGACTACTACATCCACCAGAGTTTTGGATCACACTTGGTAACTATATTGGCCTGTACAGTTTGGTGGCCATGGGTTTGGTGATCCTAACCGGAGTAAGTGGGATGACCTCTTTTGGCCAAGCCGCATTTGTTGGCATTGGTGCTTACGCAAGTGCTTACCTAAGCACTGCATGCTCGATGTCTCCTTGGGCTGGCCTTTTCCTTGGGCTTTGCGTAACCATTGCAACTGCCTACTTTTTAGGCTACATCACGCTTGGTCTTTCGGGCCACTATTTACCTCTTTGCACGATTGCTTGGGGGATAAGTCTTTTTTATCTATTTGGCAATATGGAATTTTTGGGTAAATTTGATGGAATAACTGGAATTCCGCCGATTGATATTTTGGGTTTTGAACTTAAAAGCGGTTTGGATAGTTTTAGTTTGATTTGGTGTGTAATAGTTTGGGTTGGATTAGCTCTCAATAATCTTTTAAATTCACGCACAGGAAGAGTTCTCAGGGCATTAAAGGGCGGGGTTTTGATGGCGGAGTCCTGCGGCGTACCCACGATGCAATATAAGCTCTTAGTGTTCGTATTAGCTGCAGTACTGGCAGCTTTGTCGGGTTGGCTTTATGCTCACCTTCAACGTGCTGTAAATCCAACCCCCTTTAATTTAACCGCTGGCATTGGATACTTGATCATGGCTGTGGTTGGAGGTGTTGGTCACCTATGGGGCGCTGTAGTTGGGGCACTACTGATTACGGTTTTGAATAATTGGTTACAGAATATTTTGCCCTCATTGCTTGGCCAAAGTGGTAACTATGAGGTCGTAGTTTCTGGTATTTTGTTGATCTTCTTATTACAAAAATATCCCTCTGGAATTTGGTCTTGGTTGACGCTAACCTCAAGTGCAGTTTTTGCTCGCTTTAATCTAAGCTTTAGGAGCGAATCTAGGTTAGCAGCTAGTTCATCAAATGTGAGTGGCAGTCAGCCCTTGGTTACTGGTCTTTTAAATGGTGTAACCGGTATCAGCGAAGTTACTAATCAAAGCGATAGATTTATTAAAACTTCTAATTCCAATATTAAATTAAGAAATCGAACTTTGACCTTACAGGGAGAAGCAATCTTAACCGTCGATGATGTGCACAAGTCTTTTGGGGGGGTGAAGGCGGTAAACGGAGTAAGTTTTGATCTCCAGGCAGGTCAAATAGTGGGACTGATTGGACCTAATGGTGCTGGCAAGAGCACGTTATTTAATCTGATCAGTGGGGTTTTACCCGTGAGCTCTGGTAGCGTTCGCTATTTAGGGCAAGAGGTTAAAGACCTGCCAGCTAGAAAAAGAGCTGAGCTTGGAATGGCTAGATCCTTTCAGCACGTAAGACTGATCTCTGGAATGAGTGTTTTGGATAACGTTTTAATAGGCGCACATCTGAGGGGTAAGTCATCATGGCTCGGGGCTATATTTAAAACAAATAGCACGGAGGAGGATGCACTCAAAGAGTTGGCATTGTGCGCTTTGGAGCAGGTTGGGCTGAGTGGTTACAGTTCTTTGGAGGCGACCAGTCTCTCCCTGGGGCAACAACGACTCTTGGAAATTGCTAGAGCGATAGTAGGTGAGCCCAATTTGTTGCTCTTAGATGAGCCCGCGGCCGGACTGAGACATTTAGAAAAACAGCAACTTCAATCAACACTTATGGAGCTGAGTCGCAAAAGCGGAATCAGTATTTTGATTGTTGAGCACGATATGGAGTTTGTCATGAATATGGTAGATCTATTGGTTGTCATGGATTTTGGTACTCACATAACGACTGGAGTGGCTAATGAGGTAAGGTCAAACCCAAGGGTCATTGAGGCCTACTTAGGTAGCGTTGATTGAGTTTTTTCTAATAATTGCTATTTTCGTGTTAAATTTTAAAAGCCTCAAGTGACTCAGGTGCAAAAAGCTCAATAGGATTTAGTTTGCTTTTAGAAAGCCCTTGCTCTAAGTGATACCTGGTGAATGTTTCGAGTGTTTTGACATTTTTCTCAAATCCGTAAGGCCACCAGTCATCTCCAAAATCCCTTCTTGTTGCATCTACATGAGCGCTTAAAAAGGGCAGCATGGTCTTAAGTGCTGCAGTCTCAGCAAGATCGGCATAAATTATTTTTTGAGCTGCATAAAACGCTTTAGTTAAAGACTGAGCGATCCATCTATTTGCCTCATACACTTCACGTTTAATGACGATGGTGTGCATGATAGGAAAAATTTGGGTTTCTTTGTAGTAATTTAACTCCACCTCTGGGTAGTTCTCGAAAAGCCTTTTGACTCGGCCGTCTCCTTTTAAAAAGGAGGAGGGCATACGCGCAGTGTAAAGTGCGTCTAATTCGCCGTCGTATAGCATTTGTGAAAGTGTTTGATGGGGTTGTATGGGATGCACCTTAATATTTTGGGGCAGTTCTAGCTTTAGTTTTTCTATCCGCCCTGTCTCCTCTTCTCCTCCAAATAGATAGGGTTGTGCATCTATTGGCACTTGGTAGTGATCCGACAAGATGCCCCTGATCCAAACGGGTGCAGTCATTTGATATTCGGGACTGGCTATTCTTTTGCCAATCAAATCTTTTGGCTCTTTGATGCCGCTGTTTGCATTAATATAGATGCAGGAATGCCTAAAAAATCTCGAGGGAAAAACAGGAATCGCTATAAAAGGTTTATCTGCTCTGTTGAGAGATACACAGTAAGAGGACAATGACATTTCTGCGATGTCAAACTCTTGGTAGCGAGCCATTCTGAAAAATGTTTCCTCTACTGGTAGATTTAGATAGTTGAGGTTGATACCATCACACTGAATCGATCCGTCAAGAAGTGGGCGAGTACGGTCATAATTCCAACAAGCAAAGCTAAGATTCAATTTTGACATTTAGATTCTTTCAATATGTACTACAAAAGTTGGATGTATTCTAAGTTAAGATGATTGCTGAAAAGTTGAAAAATAAGTTTTAAGACCCTACTCAACGGGTTAAAAAATTGTCTACTTTACCGCGTACTGAGGTGCATACTAAAGAGGCTGTTAAGCTCGTCGCTTGTGTTAAAGGGATTTTTGTGGGCAGATGTTCATTTGACTTTGAACTAAAATAGAGCGCTACCCCGTTTGAAAGTTGTTAAATTAATGGATATTCCCCAGCATCAACTGACCATGACAGTGCTCATGACGCCTGATACGGCCAACTTCACGGGAAACGTGCACGGCGGAGCTATTCTCAAACTTTTGGACGAAGTCGCATACGCATGTGCTAGCAGGTACGCTGCTAGGTATGTTGTGACCATGAGCGTGGATCAAGTTATTTTCAGGCAACCAATCCACGTGGGGGAATTGGTCACATTTTTAGCCTCAGTAAACCACACGGGTAGAAGTTCAATGGAGATTGGTGTGCGAGTAGTTGCGGAAAACATAAGAACTCAAGAAAAAAGACATGTGAACAGCTGTTACTTTACGATGGTCGCTGTCGACGATAATAGGAAACCAACGGCAGTTTCTGCGTTCATTCCTCAAAGCGATGAAGAAAAACGGCGTCATGCGGCAGCCGAGATTCGAAAGAACTTAAGAATCCAGGCCGACACACAGCTTCAAGCCCAAAAATCCCTGCAAACAACTTAATTTGTTTGTGAATATTTAATTACTTTTTTTCGAGGTATAAAAGTTGAAAGCTCCCAGTCGTTTGCAAACTCTTGTTGAAGAGGGCATCATAGATAGCGTGATACGTCAGTTGATGAGTGGTAAAGAGGCCATGGTGTATGTGGTTCGGTGCGGCGAGGAAGTGCGCTGTGCTAAAGTCTTCAAAGAGGCAACGCAAAGAAGTTTCCGACAAGCTGTGGATTACACGGAGAATCGACGTGTAAAAAATACCCGCCAAGCCAGAGCCATGGCCAAGGGGACAAAGTTTGGCCGTGAGTCGCAAGAGGCTGCATGGCAAAGCGCTGAAGTGGACGCTCTATACCGACTGGCCCATGCCCATGTTAGAGTTCCTAAACCTTACAACTTCTTTGAAGGTGTTCTGCTCATGGAACTCATCACTGATGCCAATGGGGACGCAGCCCCAAGGCTCAATGATTCACAGTTCACTCCTGAGCAAGCCATTTGGGCACACGGTGTCTTAATTGAGGAAGTGGTGAAGATGCTTTGCGCAGGTATTGTGCATGCCGACCTGTCTGAATTCAATATACTAATGGCGCATGATGGTCCCGTGATCATCGACTTACCACAAGCTGTTGACGCTGCAGGTAATAACCATGCCCAGCGCATGTTAATGAGGGACGTCAATAATTTGAGGATCTTCTTTGGAAGATTTGCGCCTAGTTTGTTACCCACTCAGTATGGCCCTGAAATTTGGGATCTTTATACAAGAGGAGAGCTTACCCCTGAGACAGTTCTAACTGGTAGGTTCAAAACCGTTGAGAGAAAAGCTGACCTTAGTGGAGTATTCAGAGAAATCAACGATGCTAAGTCATCCGAGGAAGCGAGGAGGGAGAGATTGAGGGCGCATTACGCAGCTAAACGTTAAAGGCTTGGCTATTAAATGATGATCTTAATTTTTTTTCTAAACACTTTAATTGCGCAATTAGCACAAGATTAAAATTTCAATGCGGTCTGATTTATCTACCCAATTATTGAAGGGCGAGAAGCTTCTGGAGTCAGGCCGTATACAGGAAGGAATTGATCATTTCAATAATCTGACTCAGTCTTTTCCAACGGATCTTAATGCCCTGATTGGACTCGTAAAAGCTTTGTGTATGAGCGGTTTACAACCCAGTTTTGAACTGGCAATATCTAGTGTTGATCGATTCATGCAAAGTGTTCCTCAGGCTAAGATGTCCCCTGAGTTGAGCTTTTTCATTGCTTTTGCGCAGGAACAGACAGGCAAATGGAGTGAAGCTATTAAAAATTATGAGGTCTGTATTTACTTTAACCCCTCTAATTTTGCTGCTCTTTTTAATTTAGGAAATATTTTTCTAGAAATTGGAAAGTATCCTGAAGCATTGAGTAGGTTTGGGCTTTGCAGTGAGCTCAAACCCATGGATCCAGAGATCTATAACAACTGCGGTATAGCGTTTGAGAAAATGGGCCAAATTGAGCAATGCATAGCAATGTTTGACAAAGCTGTTGAGGTGGACCAACACTTTATCAAAGCCAGGGCGAATAAAGCTTGGGTTTTACTCGGGTCTGGACTAGCTGACAAGGCGCTAGAGTCATTTCAATCACTAATCATGGTATCGGATCCTTTGGACTTAAAAGCCAATTTATACAAGGGTCAGGGACTTGCTCAGGTCGAACTTAACCGTATGAGAGACGCTCTAGCAAGCTTTTCAAGGGCAACCGAATTAGAGCCCTTGAACCCTGAGCATTACGCCAACAGAGGAAACGTACTAAGGAGGCTTGGAGAGTTTGATCTGTCCAGAGATGATTTCAACCATGCACTCAAGCTTAAGAGCGACTATGCACTCGTTTATTCAAATTTGGGTAATTTATACAGGGATATAAACGACACTGCACAAGCTCTTGCCAACTTCTCCAAAGCTATTGAGATTGAGCCTTCACTTGCGCAGGCGCATCTTAATAAAGCTTTACTTTTACTAGGTCGTGCACAATTTGACATTGGTTTTTTGGAGTACGAGTGGCGCTTTGCAACTCCAGAGTATTCAAAACATGTATTACGAACAATGTTGCCTTTATGGGATATGGTTGATTTTGTTAGCGCTATGAACAAGCCAGATACAAGAGCTACCAACAAGAAATTGTTAATTTGGAATGAGCAGGGTGTTGGGGATGACATCTATTTTGTGAGATTTGTACAAGACATTAAAGCTTTAGGTATTGATGTTGCAGTTAGAGTAGACCCCAGGCTTTGTTCAATATTTTCAAGGTCTTGGCCTGGGTTGAGGTTTATACCTGAGGGTCAACCCATCGATATGAATAGCTTTGACGCTCATGTTCCTCTTGGTAGCACAGCTAAATACGCAAGGCAGTTTTTTGAGATTAAAAGAAGTTTAAGCTCTGGTCCTAAAGACTCTCTTGATTTATTTAGACCTTACTTGGCTTTAGATAATGAGAGCAATTTATTAAACCCACACCATAAGGATGAGTTCGTCGTTGGACTATCTTGGCTGAGTACGCATCCGGTGAGCGGCGCTCAAAGAAGTGTTCCCTTGAAAGAGTTAATAAAAGCCTTTACTCTGAGCAACACTGATGAGGTAGGCGCAAACGATTCTCTTTTTGCATCGATAAAGTCCTCAGTCGGTGCAAATAGCATTCGTTTTGTAAGCTTGCAATACTCAGATGTGGGCAGTGAGATCAATAACGTTTTGATGGATTGCAATGTGGTGGTGGAGCAAGTTACTGGCTTAGATCCGCAACAAGACTTAGAGTCTTTAGCATCCCTGATTGGATCTTGTGATTTAGTTATCTCTATCGATAACACAACTGCACATCTAAGTGCTGCAATTGGAGCTCCTACTTGGGTACTACTCCCATTGGCTTGTGATTGGCGTTGGCAAGATAAAGTAGTTGACAATCCAATTTACGGCTACCAGTCCGCAAAAACATACCAACAAATTGAGTTGGGTCAATGGGATGCAGTATTGGATCTGGTGCGTAAAGATTTCAATAATTTCATCAATCTAAAATCCGTAAATTAAAATTACCTCTTTTGGGAATTGCTTGGATTTGGTGGCACAGGCTCTGAGGGGACAGGAGTTCTGTCAACGTTAAGGGTCATGGACACCAAATCATAGTATCCATTTACAGCTATCAGGTCGACGACACCTCGCTCCCCAAATAAATCTAAGGCTCTTTGATAAACAGCATCACTCACAAAATGGGTGTTACGCAGTTCAGTGCTAAAGTCATAAACTGCGGCCTCGTCCAATGACATGCCCTCAGGTCTCTTGTTCGTTAAGAGCTGATCTGCAATGGCCGGATTTAACCCGCCTTTTAGAGCCAATCGGTAGTGTGCAAACCATTCGTACTTTGAACTCCAGTGCTGAGCAGTTATTAGGATAGCGAATTCATTTAAGCGAGGCGGGAGTGAGCTATTGAACCTAATTTGCGAGCCAAGTTTTTGGATAATATCGCCCATCGCAGGGCTTCGTAGCCATACATTGAACGGGCTTCCAAGAGGTTGATTAGCAGCGGTTGAAGTGCTCCCTGTGCTAGACCTTGGCCCTGATTTGATAGATTCAGAGAGCTTTGCTTGTTCTGGAGTTAACTCCTCAGTATTAAGTAACTTAAACCTTCTGGGACCCTCTTGAGCAAAACTATTCACTGGTGTTGTCATCAAAAAAAGTAAGGCTGTTCCTATCAATCCAATAAATATTAAATCCCTTAATTTGGTTATGTGAGTAGATGAGAAATAAATGCTTTTTGATTTATTAGGGATTGTTCTGGGTTGGTGTTTAAACATCTCAAGTCCTTGTTATGATTGATCTTTAATTAATAGGAGCATATCAATGTCTAAAGCTTTATGGATTAGTACTTACCAATCTGTTTCTAACCCCGACGCACTTGCAGCGTACGGAAAACTTGCCGGGCCAGCGCTTTTGGCCTTTGGTGGTAAATTCTTAGCCCGTGGAATGCCTTCTTTCGTTAAAGAGGGCGGGCTCATGCAAAGAACCGTAGTTGTTGAGTTTGAAAGCGTTGAGCAAGCTAAGGCTGCCTATGAAAGTGAGGGTTACCAAGAGGCTCTTAAGGCTTTAGGTACTGGTAGTGTCCAACGAGAAATCCGGATCATCGAAGGTTTTGTGGGTTGAAACTCGAATTTTTAAGAAACTTAAGCGAATTTTTCTAGCTTTTCGTCATAAATCCTTAATTTCAAAGCATTTTTTCAATTTTGTCAGATAATTTCGTATAATTATCTGGACATAACTCAAGGAAATAGTCATGCCTGATATCGATGCTATCAAAAACAACCTCTTTATAGGTGAGGGTGTAGTGTTCACTGGTTCAATCAATGCCCCAGGCAAAGTAACCATTCACGGTAAAGTTAATGGTGAACTGGTTGCTGATGATCTTCAAATCGGTAGAGCAGGCCATGTATCTGGCAAGGTTAAAGCACGTGAAATGGATGTTTTCGGTGAACTACATGAAGAAATTATATGTCAGCATCACTTAATGATTCACAGCACAGGAAAAGTTTCTGGTAATTTGGACTACTCTGAGCTGGAGATTGAACGTGGCGGACAGTTCCGTGGTGCAATGAACCAAAGAGTAAAATAATTAGATAATCACTACTGATTTATTTTTTTTAAAATTGAATAAACAAGAAAATAGCCCCTAGGGGCTATTTTTTATGATCTTGAGACTTTTTTGGCTATATCGCTCACCGAAGCTTCAAAAGCCACAATGATTAAATCATGTAATTCATAAAAATTGGTTTTCATGGCCTGAAGAGTGAGCTTTGATCTCTTTTGTATAAATGCATCTGTATCTATGATTGCACTAGGTCCTTTATAGGTTACAAATCTCTCTTTAAACACCATATCTCCTGGCTCTATGTCGTTTGGGAAATCTAGTGGACTATTTTGAAAAACTTTGACCCTGTTGAACAAATGTATATCTTTAATTTGATGTTTGACTTCTGAGAATGTGTACGTGGAGTTGCCTCCCAATTTTTCAAATAGTGAAGATTCTTGGGGGGCTAAATATTTTTGAATTGACTCACCCTTCTTTATCATCAGTCTGTCAATGAACCTTAATCCGACTCGCTCGGTGAGTTGAATATTTAGAATTTTGTTAACGATAAACAACCCCTCCAGAAATAAGGTTAGAAAAGTCTCAAAATCCTTGTAATTACTAGATTGATAGGTGAGGCACTGCGAGTTTAGACGGAAGTGGCTGCTCTTGTTGTAATTGGAGAACTGGTAAATGTCCATTGTTGTAGGCATAAGCGACTTATTGGGACCCGATTGAGCCAATTGAAACCCTTGATTTCTGATGTGAGAGAAATCCGGGTAATGCGCCATCCTAAAGCTGTCTTGTATTGCGGGTAGATATTCTGGAATATTCAAAATAGAATTAAAACGAATTTCAGCGATCGTTAAAAGCACTGATTTATTATTGATGGGCATTATCATTTTTACGAAATCCGATGAGAGGTTAACTTTTGGCTACTGATCATTTGAAACAATCATAGGAATAAGAAGTTTATATCCTTTAGAGCGAACAGCCTTGATACAGGGCTCACCATCAGTAAATAGTGAGATTTTTTGTCTGAGTCTGCTAATGAGTTGCTCAATGCGCACTTTGTTAATAGATTCTGCCAAATCCGTTTCACCAACCAACTCAGTTATTCGGTGATTTTCAAGAAGATCACTTGAAACTGCCAGTTCTTTAAGAAAATTACATTCAGTGACCGTCAAGTTAATCTTTGCAGCGAGAGGTGTTAGTAGAGTCAAATTTCTAGGGTCTAATCTCCATTTATCGGGGCTATCAGGTCTGGTTATTCTTCTGCAAAGATTTTTTAAAACAATTGTTAACTCATCGGGTTTTGCTGGTTTAGTAATATAAACATCTGCTCCGGCCTCATAACCCATTTGTCGGTCAATACTTCTCACTCGGGCGGTGAGCATAACAATACCCATGTTGGGGTATGCACGCCTTACTCTGCGAGCTATATCTAGACCATCTTCATTGGGCAGGTTGAGGTCTAAGACGAGTGCCTCAGCGGACTCTTCTGACAGAGCTTGGGTAAGCTCGGCCCCACTCTCGGCAATGCGCACTAAAAAACCATCGTCTTTCAAATGATCTTCCAACTCTTGCCTAAGAGAATAATTATCTTCAACGATGATGATTCTGTTTTTATTCATTTGCTAGCTCATTTGACAAGGAATATGTTCTACTGTGTTGTCTTGATATCTGATAGCGATCTAGGATAACGCAGTAAAAGTGAGATTCCTGATGATTTCTGAACACGCCAAGTCCATCCTAATCGACACTCATAGGCTTGTAGTTAATGCAGTTGACTCTGTGAAGGATAAGGAGAACAATATTTTGCCCCCTTGGATGAAAACCTCAATTGGTGAGTTTAATTGTTTCATGAGAGTTTGTGATAGCCATAATCCCAGGCCGGTTCCAGGATTTCTTTTGGCATTCTCAGATCTGTAATACCTTTGAAAAAGGTTATTCGTATTTAGAGTTTCACCGGGGTTTAAATCGTTAGATATGTTAAATTGAATTTTGCTGTGCCCACCTTGTTGAATTCGGTTGATGGTGATATCAATTTGGCTTTGCGCAGGCGAGTAATTTATAGCGTTTTTGATTAAATTTGAGAAAGTGATTCTCAAGTACTGCGGATCTGTATAGATTTTGGGATGAGGGCCGTAGGGGGTATTAAAAATTATTTTTGTGCGTTGTAAAAGGGCTGGGTATCTCTCTTGAAACTCTTCAAATAAATCCTCAATGAATTCTTGTGCAGAAATAGACTCAAATTTGATCGATACATCGCTATCTGTATATTTATCGACAAGAACACAACTCTCTATGATTTGATTTACATCGTTTAATGCTAAATCTATACGATTTAATCTAGCCCTTTCCTCTGGGTTAAAACTGCCTCTTCGCGAAACTGTATGAATACCCAATTTAATGATAGAAAGGGGTGTGTTTAATTCATGCAGCAGCATAGAGATAAAGCCTTGTTGATTTTTTCGGTTGATTTCCTCTTGTTTCAAATTCTCAGAGATTTTAAAGATTTGTGTGTTTTTAAGAAATATTTCTTTTAAATTTTCGACGGTAAAAAAAACTAAAATAACAAAAATAGCCGAGCCATTAATTGCAATAACGGTACTGGAAAAATCGTTCTCAATAATTGGAGATTTATAAATTCCTGTGAGTTCATAAATTATTAAAAATTGAATAAATATTAAGTAAGCCACAAAAGATAAATAATAAGTTCTTTCATCTGCTAACCTTTTTATTTTAAAAGCTTCTTTTATAAAATTTATAGTTAGATAAATACAGAATATGCACATGTTAAGAAAGACGAATTTAAGAACGATGTTGGACCCTGCAGTTAACAAAGCTGCCCCAGCCAATATGATTATTAAATATATAAAAGCAAGATTTTTATTTGTGTAATTGAATGAAAATTTATTTTTAAATATGATCGCAATAAAAAGATAAAGAGTTGCACGATCGATGAGGAATATCAATATAAATATTTTTTTTGATGTTTGGTGATCAATGAAGTTAAATAACTGAGGTATTGTTAAAAATACAATCGTCACTATC
>CAIWAO010000029.1 GCA_903910745.1 uncultured Burkholderiales bacterium | reverse complement strand
GGGATTGGCGCATAAAAAATGTAACGCACACTTCTAACCTCAAACCCTGCTTATCTTACACTTAATAGTCAGATCATTCAGAGTAAATACCCTTGAGGTGCAGATTATTATTATTTTGTAAAAAAGCCTTACCTTTGCATCGTGCAATCTTGAGTATCTGAGGTGTGAAACATCGGCTCATGATGGGTGAGCTTCATCGTTGTCGTATTGAGCTCATAATGATTTTCAAAAGGAAGGCCTCTAAACTCAAAACGAATTAAGTTGCTTTTGACAAAATAATTTGAAACGAGGTTATACGGTTTGATGCCTAAATCACTTCCGTTTTTCTTGGACCCTACAAATATCCAGCCGTCGTAGAAAAGAAATACGTTTTTACCGCATTGCCAAAGATGACCCACGTCTTTACCTTGCTTGATAATTTTTTTGTATTTTTCCTCATTCTCTGGAGTGATGAGCGCTGCATATGTTTTGTCTTTTTCTTGGGCCTCGTAGAATTGCCCTAATTCTTGAGTAAAACTCAATGTGGGCTGCATCATAAACACAGCCCCGATCCAAAGAATTAATGAATGTGTGCTAGAAGTAGCCAAGCCAATTAAGATAAGAGTTTTCCTGTGTAGACTGTGCAAAAACTTTTTCACTTCAAGCCTTTATTGCGGGGGGCGTCTCTCATCAGTTTCTAACTGTAGCAACTCCGAAAAAGTAGTCAGGCAATCCTAGCACCAGATCAGGAAACACACACAGTATTAGAACAGCAAACATAATTAAAAATACGAAGGGTATAGTGCCCCAAACGACGTCTCTAAGTGGTATGTCTGGTGCTATTTTGTTGATCACGAAAATATTCAAACCAACAGGGGGGTGAATGAGTCCCATCTCCATGATGACGGACATGACAACACCAAACCAAATAAGATCAAAGCCCTGAGCCCTTAAGGGCGGTAATATGATAGGCGCTGTCATCAGTATGATACTGACGGGGGGAAGGAAAAAACCAAGCACAATGACTAGGAAAGATACCGCTAAAAAAAGTGTCCACTTAGATAAGTGCAAAGCAACCACCCATTCTGCTGCGCTTTGACTGATGTGTAGATAGCTCATGACATATGAATAAAGCAGCGACATGCCAATGATCATCATCAACATAGTTGCCTCAGATAATGTGCTTGTGAAGATCGGTTTTAAATCACTGAACTTATAGGCCCCGTAAACAACAGCAATAAGGATCAGCGCCAAAATCGCCCCTAATCCTGCCGTTTCCGAAGGTGTAGCAAATCCCCCGTATAGCGCCAACATCACGCCAAGTAATAAAGTTAAGAATGGCAGTACCTTGGGAAGAGCTGCAAATTTCTCACTTAACGTATAGTTATCTACTTGCAGTATCCGGGCTCTCTCACCCCCCAAATCTGCTGTAGATTGTGCTTCTTTTACTTCTAATCGGTATTTGAACATGCCGTAAGATGCAAACAGCACCACCAGTAAAATTCCAGGTCCGATGCCCGCTAAAAAAAGTCTTCCCAAAGACTGCTCTGCAGCAACGGCAAAAAGAATCAAAGTAATAGACGGTGGGAGTAATATACCAAGCGTACCCCCTGCGGCGACAAGACCAGCACAAAGCCTGGATGAGTAGCCCCTTTGCTGCATCTCAGGAATTGCTGAGCTACCAATGGCTGAGCAAGTGGCAGCGCTAGATCCAGCCATCGCGGCAAATAGACCGCAAGCAATAGTTACTGCTATCCCCAGGCCTCCAGGGACTTTAGATAGCCATATGTGAAGCGCTGAGTAAAGATCCTTACCCGCTCTGGATTTGCCGATAGCAGCACCTTTTAAAATAAACAGCGGTATGGTCAGTAAAGTAATGCTGGCCATTTCTTCGTAAACATTTTGTGCAACTGTATCCAAAGATGCATGCGGCATAAAGAAATACATGAATACTGTGGCGACAGATCCCAAGGCAAAAGCAATAGGCATTCCTGAGAATAAGACGGTAATTGTTGCCAGTCCAAAGAGTAATCCAATTTGCAGAGTAGTCATATCAGTGTTCGTGTCTTAAAGGTGTAGTTTGTCGTAGAGCTGCATTTAAGATTTGAGCAAATAACACCGTGGCTAATAGGGTAGTTCCGATTGCCATGCTGCTGTATGGAATCCATAAAGGAGCACCAAAGGCTGAGCCTGAGATTTGGTGGTCCTCGATAGCCTCAAGTAACAAAGTCCATGACTTCCAGGAAAAGAAGCTACAAAAGAGAAATGACATCAAATCGCCCAAAAAAAGCCTCGCTCTGTCAGCCCTGGGGCTTAGTACTGCACTTAGTGCTTGGATACCAATGTGGCCTCTGGATTGTTGAACCCAAGCGCAGGATAAAAATGTAGAGCCGACCAACAAGAAAATTGTCACCTCATCTTGCCAATCGCTTGGGATTTTAAATAGATACCTTGCCGTCGCTTCCCAAGACAAAATCGCCCCTGCAATAGCAATAGCAACGGTACTAGAGAAGACGATGACCTTGTTGAGAGTAGCTATCAATATGTCTAAGCCCTTAAGTAAT
Organism: uncultured Burkholderiales bacterium; assembly: GCA_903910745.1. Classification (GTDB taxonomy): domain Bacteria; phylum Pseudomonadota; class Gammaproteobacteria; order Burkholderiales; family Burkholderiaceae_C; genus Limnohabitans. Next base: position 1,864 of record CAIWAO010000029.1, on the reverse strand, counting down.
GGGTAATCTTTAGAATTCACATCAGACATGGTAAGGTCTCCATTTGCGCAGGCTTGCGCATGGCTTTAATTTAAAACTCATTATTTGTGCTTTAGGAAACTGCTAAGGCTAATTTTAGGAATCGATCGCACTCTGTGCTTCGACTTGAGAAATCTGTCCAAGCTGTTTCTTGGGCAATTTTCTTCCATTTTGCAATAACCGTATTGTCCATATCGTAAACTTTTGCGCCAGAAGCCTTGTAGATCTTTGCAACTTCATCGTCATCAGTTTTAGCCATAGACACTGCAAAGCTCTCGAGCTCCAAGCCCACCTCGTCGATTGCTTTTTGCTGGGAAGTCGTTAATGATTCGTAAACAGATTTAGACATGAGCAGGGGTTCAAACATGTACCAAAAGCTTTTTCCACGACCCGTCGTGAGAGCCTTTGCAATTTCTTCTAGTCTGAAGGAGATCAGACTGGTTGATGAGGTAACTGCGGCGTCTAGTGAACCCGTTTGCATCGCCGGATAAATTTCGTTGGATGGAACACTTGAGATAATTCCACCAGCACCTTTGAGCATCAAATCCATTTCTCGGCTTCCGCCCCTGACTTTTAGGCCTTTGACGTCCTCTGGGTTCAAAACGGGAGTGGATCTGCTTACGATTCCGCCGGCTTGCCAAATCCAGGTGACAATTTTGATGCCCTTTGCATCCAGTAGTTTGGTAATTTCATGGCCAATCTCAGCTTTTTTCCAAGCATATGCTTGTTCATAGGATGTCACCATGCAGGGCATTAGGCCGATGTTAACTTCCTGAACTTCTCCGCCCGCGTAAGCAAGAGGATAGACAGACAAATCAAGTGCCGCTTTTCTAAGGGCTGAGAATTGGGCTACGGTCTTCATTAAAGACGAGCCAGGATAGATCTCAAACTTTAATTCACCTTTGGTCTTTTTCTCGACTTCTTGTGCAAATTTGCGAGCCAATCTGTCTCTGAAATCCCCCTTTTCCGGCGTTCCCCCAGGAAATTGATGGGATATCTTCAAAGTTTTAATATCGGCCGCAAATGCACCAAAACTTGGCATCATAATGCTTGAAGTGGTTGCCGTGGTGGTAGCCGCACTGGCTATACCTTGTATGAGTGTTCTTCGATTGATCATTAAATGTACTCCCGTTAATAATTACGAGACTTTGCATAAAGTTGTCATATTTTCTCACGAAAAATGAACTTTTTAACTATTGGACTTTATTGATTTTTATGTTAAAGATCAAGCTGAGAAAAACCCTTATTATTAGTGAGGAATTTAGATTTTTACATCCAAGAAAGGTGCATTATCAATAGAGCTCGAGGGCAAACTCGTTTTTTAAAATGGGTTGTCTAAGTATATTGCGCAAACAGATTGGACAAAATGATTTTCAGTAGTGAAGGTCTAATTAAGATAAAAATTATATAAATCTATAGTTAAATAATGATTTAAAAATTCGATTTTTTCTTCAGCGGGATCAATAAATGATTTAGATCATTGTGATCAATTTCATGCATCAACAATAATAATTCTCCCAATTCCCCATTGGGAAATCCCTCCCTTGCAAACCAAGCAAGATAATTACCTGGTAGATCACAAATCAGGCGGTCTTTATATTTGCCGAACGGCATTGTGAGCGTGACAAGTTTAGTTAACGATTCGGGAGACATTTAAAAAAGATTGTAAATTTTGGGGGACGAGTCAATTTGTCCGTTAATTTAGTCAATGAAAACTACTAAATTTTGATCTATTTGGGATCTAAACCATGAGCTTTGATATCTGAAACGCCAGCGCTGGATTTAAGTGTTTTAATAAATTCTTTAATCTCAAGAGTCATCGTTTTGTTGCTGGGCACTGCGAAGG
>CAIWAO010000028.1 GCA_903910745.1 uncultured Burkholderiales bacterium | reverse complement strand
CTCTATACAAGTAGCGATACTCATTGGGATCGTAGTCTGCATTTGCCTGATGCATCACGGCTCTGTTGTCCCAAATTACCATATCACCGACACGCCATTTATGGCGGTACTCATATTTTGGTTGTGTGGCATGACTGTACAATTCTTCTATTAATTTGTAAGCCTCATCCTCCTCCATCCCCTCAATCCCCTCCATTCGTCCGGTATTCAAGTACAAGGCCGCCCTTTTATTATCTGGATGCTGAACGACCAGAGGTTGAATTGTTTTTGGGATTTTTACTATTTCATCAGCACTGAGCTTGGCAAATGACCTTGGGCTCCTGCTACTTTGGTGAACATGGAGAGATTTTAATCTGATGATCTTTTGCTTAAGCTCATTGCTCAAGTCATCAAATGCCTTTCTTGTGTCCACAAATTGAGTGTCCCCGCCAAAGGAGGGTATCTCAACTGCAATGAGGGAGGTGGCTTTGGGGGGCTCTAAGTCATTGGAGTGATCCGTATGATAATTTTCACCTCTGACCTGTAGTTTGCCGTTAACGATAGGAAGATCTTTGGTTGAGTTATAACCAACCAATGGGTATTGGGGGAGGGTGAATTTCTTAATTTGTTGCTCCATCAAGGACCCGAAAATTTCAGCAGCCTTCATAAACTGGGGAGGCGAGAGGGGTTGTCCAGGGAAAACCAAGACCGCGTACTCTGCAAACAATTGGTTAAGCTCCACCTGTAACTTGTCAGTTATAGGTAAAGATAGATCTATGCCGGATATTTCTGCTCCTAAGATGGGACTAAGTTTTTTAACAATCATAATTTCATTTCTTTTTAATTTGCGCTGAAAATCTACTTCAAACTTAATTTAGGTCTGGACTTAGGTATTGCTTGCCTATTCTGCTTTGATGCCAGTCCTCTTGGCAATGACTGCCCATTTAGCTAAGTCATCTGTGATTAATTTTTCTAGCTCCGCTCTAGAAATAGCAATCACCTCAGCGCCTTCACTGTCTAAGCGTTGTTTCATTAGTGGATTGCTGAGGACCGCATTGATTTCGTTGTGTAGCGAGTCAACGATTGATATTGGGGTGCCACTCGGTGCTAGTAACGCCCACCAGTTGCTTGCATCCATATCAATGGAGGATTCGTGGAGTGTAGGAATATTTGGAATAAGGTCAATTCTTTTGGGACCTGCAACAGCGAGTAATTTGACTTTACCTGATCTGATGAAGTTTTGCATCTGGATCAGGCTACCTAAAGCTACTTGAACATGACCAGAGGCTAGGTCGACAAGTGCAGGGCTACCCCCTTTGTAATGAATGGTGGTTATATCCGCACCGCTTTTAAATTTCAACAACTCGACTTGAAAATGCTGGAAACTTGCAACCCCAGCCGATCCAAAAAATACAGTACCAGGATTTTTCTTGGAGTACTCAACAAACTCACGTATATTTTGTACTGGCAGTTGAGCATTGACTGCAATCACACTAGGCCCCATACCAATCATTGCAACTGGGATGAATGATTTTATGGGGTCATAGTTGAGTTTCATGATGGACGGGTTCATCGTAAAAGTTGAGGATATGAGGACCAGGGTATTACCATCAGGATCCGCATGAGCACCCATCTCGGTTCCCATGACTCCACCTGCTCCGGGACGATTTTCAATAAATACATTTCTCTTCAGTTTGATGCTCAACTGTTGTGCCAGAGCACGACCCACTATGTCATTACTTCCACCAGGAGCGAATGGAACGATAATTTTCAAAGGTTTTAGAGCGTTATCACCAACCTCAACTGCAAATGAAGGCTTTTGCTGGATCATCCCAGAGCAAAGGAGTACGAAAGCAATTAAATTGCAAAACAACCTTTTTAATCGATCTAATGTCATCTCAATTTCCAAGTCAAACTACACGATTTGCAGGCTCAAGTCCGTTAAGGGCATCAATAACCTGTTGAGCAACTTGTTTGGCACTTCGCTGCTGCGTTTCATGTGTGCCGGCAGCCGCGTGGGGTGTGAAAACTACGTTCTCAAATTCAAGGAGTGGATCATCAGCTCGTAAAGGCTCAATCTCAAAGACATCAAGTCCCACACCGAATAAATGTCCCTCACTCAAAACTTTTCGAAGTGCTACCTCATCTATGATCCCCCCTCTAGATACATTAATTAAGACTGCGTTTGCTTTCATCTTCCTTAGCTCTTTTAAAGATAAAAGATGGTGACTCTCCTTTGTAAGAGGGAGGTGAAGGGTTAATAAGTCAACCTCGCTGAGCATTTCCTCTAGGTGCTTTACTCTTTTGTGCTCTATATCAGACCACGCGTTTTCGGGAGCATGGGGATCAAAAGCAATAAGTTTTGCATCAAAAGCACCGAGCCATTTTTTAGCAACTCTGGTGCCTATATTACCCATACCAATGATACCAACGGTTTTTCCCCACATCTCGAGACCCAAATGCTCGGGGCGAACGATCGGCACCCCTGCTCTTAGAAGTCTGTCAAAGCGTGCAATTCTTCTACAAACACAAAGAGCTAGAGAGAAAGCCATCTCCGCAACCGCCTCACTATTAACGCCGGGTGTTCTGTACACTTTTATGCCCATCTCCTTGGCCGCGTCTAAGTCTATTGTGTCTAGCCCCACACCCTGTTTACAAATGACCTTTAATTTCTTTGTACTATGCAACAATTGGCGTGTGATAGGCGTCATGCGAACCATAATGGCATCTGCTTGGTCAACCCACTTGTGAACGTCAGGATCAGACCAGTTTGTGACTTTAGCTTGCGTTTTTGCAAGCGATGCACCTGAGTCATGGAAAGCGTCAAGAATAAATATGTGATGCATCAAAGTAACTGTAAACAGCTTTGGTTGGTCTAAAAAATTACTGAAATTTTCAAACCCTTTAATTCGCTCAAAAGTGGTGATTTGTTCAAACTTATTTAGGCATAAGTTTTGTGGGGCTAAGCGAGAAAGGGCCAAACAAATTAAAGATAGCATTATGATGGAGGCAGTTTCATTTTTAGAGACATACACGTGAAAACCATGAGAGCTGACACCAGTAAATTTGTAAAGATAATTGAAATGGCCTTACAAGCCATTTGGAGGGACGTAAGGTCTGGACAGGTCAAGATGCTTTTGCTCTCAACCGCATTAGGTGTGGCAGCATTATCCTCAGTTGGATTTTTATCAAACCGGCTTGAATCGGGATTAGACCGAGATGCAAGACAAATGTTGGGCGGGGACGCTGTAGTCACAAGTAGCTTTAAAACCCCAGAGGATATAGTTGAGAAGGCCAAAGGGTATGGACTGAGCACATCCATGACACTTAGTTTTCCAACCATGGCCAGAGCCGAGGTTGACAAAGCTGGCGTAGGACAGGACCAACCTTCAAGTGAGAGTAGGCTTGTGTCTCTCAAGGCTGTTGACGCATCTTATCCACTCAGGGGCAGTATGAAGGTGTGGGATAAGACGCAAACTATAGGCAACAAAGTTGCCAACATACCACCGAATTTAAATTCTTCGTCACTATCTATAAAAACAATTCCTGTAGCAGGGGAGGTATGGGTTGAGGCAGGTTTGTTAGAGGCCCTTCAGTTGGAGGTTGGCCAAAGCATTTTGCTTGGTCAGGCGAGCTTTAAAGTGACCCAAGTACTGACCTTTGAGCCAGATAAAGGCGCTGGATTTATGAGCTTAGCTCCTCGTGTTCTGATTAATCAACAAGATCTTGATAAGACACAACTGATACAACCCAGTAGCAGAATCAATTGGCGGTTTGCAGTTGCAGGTAATTCAAAAGACGTAAAACTGTTTTCAGACCAAATACTTGATCGAATTGAGTCCAAAGCCAATCGGGGAGTAAGACTGGAAACGCTTGAGTCAGGTCGTCCAGAGATCAAACAAACCATGGAGCGTGCGGCAAAGTTCTTAAGGTTAGTTGCTCTGCTTGCTGTGGTATTAAGTTCAGTTGCGGTTGCTTTGGCCTCCCGTAACTTTTCCCAGCAACACATGCAAGACTGTGCGATGCGCCGTGTACTCGGGCAAAGCCAAAGCTCCATTGCGACTTTGTTTACACTCGAATTCATACTGCTTGGATTTTATGCAAGCTTATTGGGCCTCGTCTTTGGCTATTCAACACATCTCTTTTTTGTTCAAATCTTGTCAAGCTTAGTCGATACAGTCCTTCCTCCTGCTAACTGGGTGCCATGTGCACAGGGGCTAGGAGTTGGGATGTGCTGTATGTTGGCATTTGGATTACCCCCAGTTTTACAACTCTCAAGCATTCCGCCTTTATTGGTGATGAGACGCGAGTTAGGTACTCTCAAAAAAATGCCTTTTTTAGTTTGGTCTCTAGGGTCAATTGGTTTATGTCTTTTAATGGCATCTGTTAGCAAAGACTATCTACTGACTTTATATGTAGTGGGTGGATTCATAGCTGCAATAGTTTTTTTTGCAATCATGAGTATGGGTGCAATAGAAGTTTTACGAAAATTTGTGGATGAACAAAATTCACCCGTTTGGCTCAGGATTGCGACGCGCCAACTTCATGCAAGACGCGCCTACGCGGTGCTTCAAGTTAGTGCTTTATCGGTGGGTCTTTTGGCGCTTTTGTTGCTCGTATTACTTAGAACTGATTTAATCAAGAGTTGGAGAAATGCTACCCCTGAGGACGCTCCCAACAGGTTTGTTATCAACATACAAAGTGATCAGTCCGCTGATTTTCAAACTCAACTTGCAAAATCAGGTATTAATAAATACGATTGGTATCCGCTTATCAAAGGTAGGTTGATTGCCATCAATGATGAGTCAGTAAAAGCGAATAGGTACTCAGATGAGCGAGCGCAGCATTTGGTAGACCGTGAGTTCAATCTCTCCCACAGCGCCCAGGCACCTGCAAACAATCAAATTGTTCAGGGTAAATGGGTGCCAAACGAGCAGCACTCCCTAAGTATTGAGGAGGGAATTGCTAAGACTCTTAATCTGCACATTGGTGATCAACTTAGGTTTGATATTTCAGGGTTTGTCTATGAAGCGAAAATAACATCCATAAGGAAAGTCGACTGGAGTTCGATGCGTACTAATTTTTTCGTTATTTTTCCAATGCAAGAAATGGCTGATTTGCCAGAGAGTTATATAGCGGCCTTTAAAGCCCCCGCTTTAAAGGGATTTGATAATAATTTAGTCCATCTTTTTCCCAACATTACAAGTATCGATATAGGATCGACCTTGAATCAAATACAAAATATATTGGAACAAGTGACCAATGCAGTTGAATTTTTATTTGTATTTACTTTGGTTGCTGGATTAATCGTACTCGTTGCCTGTGTTCACAGCACCAGACAAGAGAGAGCGAAAGAATATGCCGTGATTCGTGCCGTAGGGGGCACAAACAATTTGTTGGTGAAAATTCAGCGAGCAGAGCTTTGGGGCATGGGGGCACTTGCTGGTTTAATGTCTAGTGTTTGTGCAAGTGCAATTGGATGGGGATTGGCCAAATATGTATTTGAGTTCCAGTGGACTGCCTCACCTGTGTTCATTATTATGGGGACAATATTTGGTGTTCTAGTTGCCTGGGGTGCTGGTTGGTTTGGAATGAGAACAGTGCTGAATCAATCGGTAATTCAGACGTTACGAAGCATTTAATTTTGACACGCTCGTAGAATTAGATGTATTTAGTTTCAAGTTCTATTCTATGGACGCGCTCCACCTGTCGTTCCATCCGTGCTCGCGTGTTTGATCAAGGTCTCTTCGGTTGCGTTTGGTGGGTCTGCCGTTTTCGATACTACTTGAGGGCTCTCTTGCGTATTTGCGTTGTTCAGCCCATTTTAATTTTGCCTGAATACTGTCCTCAGTCTCTTTGTATAAGAGCTGGGCTATGCTTGCAGAGCCTCTTACTTGACTCAAACCTAGAACTGAAACGGTTTGAGTGAAGCCCTCTCTTTTGATACTCAAGATGTCATCTAACTTGACCTCTCTTGAGGGCTTGGCTAATTGTCCGTTAACCAATATCCTACCCTTACCAATTTCGTCAGTCGCAAGCGTCCTGGTCTTAAAAAACCTTGCTGCCCAAAGCCATTTGTCTATTCTTATTTTTTCACTCATGTTCTGCATTTTTAATTAAAAGTCACAACGGTTGATTTATCTACCTGCCTTTGAGTAAGACGATGAGTGCTCCAGCCCCACCTTGAGTGGGTTTGGCTTGTACGAATGCAAGTATTTCATTTTTCTGAATAAGCCAAGATTGCACTTTAGATTTGAGTACTGGCGTCTTGCCAGGGGAGCCCAGTCCTTTCCCGTGAATCACTCGAACACAACGAATGCCATTTTTTACTGACTCTTTTAAAAACTCACTCAAACACTCTCTTGCTTCTTCGCGTCTAAGTCCGTGCAGATCAATTTGAGATTGAACGCTCCAGTCTCCTTTTCTGAGTTTTTTGGTCACGTCTACCCCAATACCTGTTCTCCTAAAACTCAGAGCGTCGTCTGTGTCAAGAAGAGAAGTAACATCAAACTCATCGCTTAAGCTCTCTCGCAAGGCATTTTGATCGTCTTTAATTTGTTGATTTGCAATGGGTGGAGAAGGCTCGTTTTTCAGCTCAACACGTGGCTTGGCTATGATGGGTTTTACCGAACCGACAGCCCGCTTAAATAGATCTTGCTCGGCTTGGCGAAGCTTCTCAAGGCGAAGTTTCTCTTCACGCTGTATTTTCTCTAGAGCTTGTTTTTCTTGAACTGCTCGCTTTAAGCCCTCAAGATCTTGTAGAGAGCGTGATTTCATTGGATGTATGAGTTTGTCCGTTTTAGCTTTCTACAAAAGCACGTTCAATCACATAGTCGCCTGGGGTCGTTGTGCTTCCCTCTTTGAAAGTGCGATCCTCAAGAATTTTCTTTAAGTCCTTTAATAATTGCGGACTTCCACAAATCATAACTCGATCCGTTGATGGATTAAAAATAGGCATGTTTAAATCGCTAAAGAGTTTGCCGTTTTCAATGAGATCAGTGACACGCCCCTGGTTTTTAAAAGGCTCCCTTGTGACTGTTGGGTAATACAACAATTGGTCCCGTACTAGCTCACCTAATAATTCGTGTTCAGGCAATTCTTTCGTAATGTAGTCATGGTATGCAAGTTCTTTTACCTCACGAACTCCGTGAATCAAAATAACCTTTTCGAAACGCTCATAGGTTTCAGGATCTCTGATGATACTTAGAAACGGCGCTAGTCCTGTACCTGTTCCAAACATATAAAGGTTTTTGCCAGGTAATAAGTAATCAATAAGAAGAGTACCCGTTGGCTTCTTGCCCACAATGATAGAGTCACCTACTTGGATGTGTTGCAGTCGAGAGGTCAAAGGACCATCTTGAACTTTGATACTTAAAAACTCAAGCGTCTCCTCGTAGTTTGGACTGACGATACTGTAGGCTCTAAGTAGTGGTTTGTCATTCACCCTTAGACCAATCATGGTGAAATGACCGTTTGAGAAACGTAGACCCGCATCCCTAGTAGTCGTGAAACTAAACAAACGATCCGTCCAGTGGTGAACGGATAATACTTTTTCTTCGTGAAAGGCACTCATTATTTTCTTTATTTCAAATTAAGGTATTGATTTTACTGAGCAATTAGCCTTGGGTATCGTCCAAGTTAATTTAAGAAATGGACTTATCAACACAGAGTTGGGTATTAATCCAACAGAATACTGATTTTTTCATTATTTTCTAGTGCTTATTTTTATAGTCCTTTTGTATTACTTGTGTGTTTTGGTTTTAATATTTTTAAATCTATGCGGCTCACAAGTCTCTGATAAATTGGGCTCTAATTGATTGTTTTTATGAGTTTTTTTGTGATAAAAATATTGAATTCAAAAGAATGCTCCTGGGTGAATTGCTGATGGGATAAACGTCTGTAACCCATACCTAAATCCTTTGCTCCCTCTTGAGTTAGCCCTAAGGAGAAGGACCCATATGATAGGATTAGTAAAACAAAGAACTACTTTGTCAGGATAAATTATGACATTCGCCGAGCTAGCAAAACCAGTTTTTACTCCAACTTTAATGAAGTCAATAAGGGGGGGGACAATTAATTTAAAAAGCTCGCAGATGAAAACTCGGTTTCAATTTGCACAATTAAATTCATTGTTCCTAGTCATCACACTGGTATTTCTAACTTTGATTACGAATCGTGCGCACAGTGAACTGAGCTACCAGATTGCTGTATTCACAGATGAGATAGTTGCTCCTGGAGAGTTGGGAACAAATCTTCACTTGAATGCTACGCCACAAGGATTGACTGTACCAACCTACGCAGGTGAGGTGATGAATGTTCACGGACAACGCTTAACGCCAGAATTTTCTTATGGACTGAGCAGAACCGTAGAGGTTGGTTTGTTACTCCCAATGACCCGAACCAATAGCGGTACCTTGACAGAGGCAGGCTACGTTGGCAAACTCAAGTATTTGCCTGTTCAACCACTATACGGTGAGGGTTATTTTGCGGGACTTAATCTTGAATGGGGTCAGCTAAAGCCAGAGTTTGTTCAGTCACAACGCTTTTATGAGCTGCGCTACATCTTAGGCTGGAAGAATGAAGATTGGTTGGTCTCAGCTAATCCTATCTTCAATTGGCCGCTCTCCACTGGCTATATTGCCCGTTCACCTGATTACACCTTGGCACTCAAAACAAGTTATCGTTTGACGGCAAGTTCACACTACGGTTTGGAGTACTACAGCGGCAAGGGCAAATTGAATAATCCAATACCGTACTCTCAGCAAAACAATACTTTGTATTTTGTATGGGATTACGACCACAAACCATATGAAATTAATCTAGGCTTGGGCAGGGGTCTCAACAGCTCATCTGATACTTGGACTATTAAAAGTATAGTGGCTTGGCCTTTCTAATACCAAGTATGGTTTTAGTTTGAAAATTTAAAATCCACTCCTTTAAATTTACTTTAAAGAATAAAGCAAATACCCTAGGAAGACAGCCACTACAAGGGTAATGATTAGTAAGGCTTTTCGTGCAACTGGGTTGGATTCTAGCTCTACGGGTTCAATATTTGTTTTCTCGTTGGATTCCAAAGTGTTCTCCGAATAAAGTTTAAGTCTGCGAAGCAAATACTTATTGTCCTAAATATATTTGCCAGTTTCAATGATTCATAAATATATTTAGTGTTTAGTTGATTTGACGACTGAGTAGCGCATCAAAGTTCGCTCTCTGGCTTTTGCATGATCAACTATTGGTTTTGGATAATTCTTTCCCAAAACCAAGCCCGCGCTTTGAAGTGTCATATCCGAAGCTTCCCAAGGTGCATGAATATCCTTTTCACCAAGATCTGCAAGCTCTGGTAAGTAGCGATGGATAAATTGTCCTTTGGGGTCAAAACGTTTACTTTGACTGACCGGATTAAAGATCCGAAAGTAAGGCTGTGCATCGCAACCACTGGAGCTTGCCCATTGCCATCCACCGTTGTTGGAGGCGAGATCAAAATCTATTAAATGTTGTGCAAAGTATGACTCCCCCCACCTCCAGTCAATTCCGAGGTCTTTAACTAAAAAACTGGCGACTACCATTCTTAATCGGTTGTGCATGTAACCAGTGGAGTTGATTTGGTGCATCGCAGCATCCACAATTGGATAACCCGTTTGTGCGTTACACCAGGCTTTAAAGAGTTTCTTGGCAGCACTGTCATCTTCCCACTGTATGTTGTCATATTCTGGTTTAAAAGCGTTTTGAACAACTCTTGGGTGATGATGCAAAATTTGAGCGTAAAAGTCTCTCCATATTAATTCGGATAACCAAACTGCAGCTCCCGCTGACCCAGCGTGAGTTCTCTCTAAAGCAGTGCGGACTAGTTTACGTATCGAGACCGTTCCAAATCTTAAATGAACACCCAGGTAACTTGGCCCCTTGATAAATGGGAAATCTCTTGTCTCATGGTATGAGTCCATACGCTTGAGAAAATCCTTAAATAGATGTTCACCGCCTTGTATACCTGTGGGTATGGGTAGAGTTTTTAAGTTTGTAATTAAAAATCCTATGTCTTCTAGGGAGTGAACGGGGTGTGAGAAGTGTTTTTTATGAGAGTCCTTAAGCTTTGCTAGACGGGTTTTGTAAGGGGAAATATCAAGTGATTGAAGATCCTCATCTGTTACGTTTTTAAGCCAAGCGTTTTTATAGGGTGTAAAAACCCCGTATGGAGTGCCCCCCTGGGTAAGTACCTCGCTACGCTCAAAGATGACATGATCCTTGAATTCAAAAAATGATATGCCCACCCCTGCTAATTTACCCCTGACCAAGGCATCCCTTTTCAGGGAGTAGGGCTCATCATCATGATTGGTGAAAACAGCTTGAACTTGTAAAAGGGTGGCTGCTTTGAGGATCTCAGTGGTTGAATCACCGTGAAGTGTTATGAGCTTAATTTCCTCGGAGTTTGCACACTTCTTTAATTCCAATTCAAGATCAACCAAGGATTCTTGAATAAACTCAACGCGCCTGTCCGCCTTGGGTAGGGGGGCCAATATTTGGGTGTCAAACACAAATACGCAATAAACCTGTTGGCAATGTTTAAGTGCCATGTAAAGAGCGTGTTGATCTTGGACGCGTAAATCACGTCTAAACCAAATTAATCCAGTTTGAAAATCTCCAACGGTAGAGTTATGCACGTTTTGACCTATTAATAATTAAAATTTTGCTGATGACTATCTAGTAAAATGAATCCATGACCTCTGAAACCGACTCCATCAACTTGACCGATCATTTCTTGATCGCAATGCCTGGCTTGAATGATGACTCTTTCTCACGCAGTGTCATCTATTTATGTGAACACAGCGAAAGGGGCGCTCTGGGTCTTGTGATCAATAAGCCAAGTGAGATGAGTCTACGTAGTTTATTTGAAAAAGTGGAACTTCCCCTCACTCGTCCCGATTTAGACTCGTCACTTGTTTTTCAAGGTGGACCGGTTCACACCGAGCGAGGTTTTGTCCTTCATGAGCCTATGCTAAAACCTGATGAAACTGACGGCGAGACGGTTTATGCCTCGACATTGTCTGTTCCTGGTGGCTTGGAGATGACGACATCTAAGGATGTTTTAGAGGCATTATCATCGGGAGCTGGGCCTAAAAGAGTGCTCATCTCTCTTGGATATTCAGCTTGGGCACAGGGACAGTTGGAGTCTGAACTGGCAGAAAATAGTTGGCTCACAGTCCAAGCAGACCCGAACGTAATTTTTGATACTCCCTTTGAACAAAGATACGATAAAGCACTCTCCCTTTTGGGTTTGCAAGCTTGGATGTTGTCACCAGACGCTGGGCATGCATGAGAGGCCCAGATCGTTGTACTTCGGACTCCTTAAACACTTTAGATCATTCACTCACACTAGATTTCGTGCAAGACTCTACTCTTCCCTCGTCTTCTGATGCTTTCGGCCCCCAAACTCTTGCCTTGGAGTCTAAAGGGTATGAGTTATTCATGGGCTTTGACTACGGGGTAAAGAGAATTGGTGTTTGTTACGGTAGTAAATTACTGATGAGCGCCAAACCCTGCAAGGGCGCAAGTGGAAGTGCTGCAGAGCAATGGAAGCAAATTACTGAAAGAATTCAGGAGTTTCAGCCCCAGGCTCTAGTGGTGGGTGTGCCTTTTCATCCAGACGGCGCAGAGCACGAAAATACTCATAAAGCACGTCGTTTTATTAGGCAGTTAGGGGGGAGATTTAATTTGCCTGTATTTGAAGTAGATGAGCGCTACAGCACCACTGAGGTTTTGAGCAATCATGAATACGACATTCGCAAAATTGACGTAGATTCGGAATCTGCTTGTATCATCTTGAATCAATTTTTTCGAAATATTAATCCATGAGCATTGTCAATCACGGTAATCTAGAGCTTGATGCAGAGTCTTTATACAAAGATTTTTGCACGGGCGTTAAACCATTAATAAAAAGTGAAACTCACGTCGTTGGCGTGATATCGGGAGGGCTATGGTTGGCCAGACGAATGGCACAAGATCTTGGACTTAACTCACAAGTCGGTGCTATTTCTTCGGGTCTACACAGGGACGATTTTTCAAGAAGGGGGCTATCAGACGGGGGACAAACGAAGTTGCCGTTTGAAATTGATGGTGCGCATATTTTGTTAATTGATGATGTACTTTATACCGGTCGCACCATTCGGGCTGTTCTAAATGAATTATTTGATTTCGGACGTCCAGCCAGCGTCCAACTTGCTGTCTTGGTAGACAGGGGTTCACGTGAGTTGCCTATTCAATGTGATTACGCAGCAGTTCGTCTCCCCTTTGCCGACTCAAGCAAGCTCACTTTAGAGCAAGACGCTCAGGGGCTGTTTAAATTTTTGTTGGAGTCCAAGAGTGCAAAATAAGCGAAACCCTCAGCTTAATAAAAATGGTGAGCTCATCCATCTCTTATCAACAGAGGGATTGTCAAGAGCCTTACTAACTCAAATCTTAGACACTGCAGCAAATTTCGTATCGGTCAGTGATCGTGAAGTTAAAAAGGTTCCCCTCTTAAGGGGGAAGAGCGTGTTCAATCTTTTTTTTGAGAACAGTACTCGAACACGAACCACTTTTGAGATCGCAGCTAAACGCCTGAGCGCTGATGTGATCAACTTAGATATCGCTAGGTCCTCTACCAGTAAAGGAGAATCCTTACTAGACACCATAGCTAATTTAAGTGCCATGGCGGCTGATATATTCGTTGTTCGCCATAGCGAGTCAGGTGCTCCGTATTTAATAGCACAGCACACTGCGCCTCATGTGCACGTTATCAATGCAGGAGACGGTAGGCACGCCCACCCAACACAGGGCCTCTTGGATATGTATACCATCCGGCACTACAAGGGAGACTTTTCAAACCTATGCGTGGCCGTAGTCGGAGATGTCTTGCACTCCAGGGTCGCCAGGTCTGATATCCACGCTCTAACCACACTGGGTTGCGCAGAGGTTAGGGTGGTTGGACCCAAGACCTTGGTTCCACAAGATATGTCTCAAATGGGAGTTAAGGTTTTCAATAACCTGGAAGAAGGTATCAAAGGGTGTGACGTGGTCATCATGCTCAGGCTTCAAAATGAGCGCATGAACGGGGCTTTACTGCCCTCCAGTCAAGAGTATTTCAAAGGTTTTGGATTAACTCCGCAAAAGCTTGCACTTGCCAAGCCAGATGCAATTGTTATGCATCCAGGTCCAATAAATCGAGGTGTGGAAATTGATTCTGCAGTGGTTGATGGACCCCAAAGTGTGATCCTTCCTCAGGTCACATTTGGTATTGCGGTTCGAATGGCAGTCATGTCAATTGTTGCAGGAAATGATGCATGAACATACTTATTAAAAACGGTCGGGTGATCGATCCTAGTTCCTCTTTTGACCAGGTCTGTGATGTACTCATTAAAGACTCAATCGTTGTTCAAGTCGGATCAAGGAGTTTGAACTCTGCTCAGGACTTTAAAGCAGACCTAGTCGTTGATGCAAGCCAGTGCATAGTTAGCCCAGGTCTGGTGGATTTGACAGCGCGTTTAAGAGAGCCTGGATACGAACACGAAGGTATGCTTGAGTCTGAGCTCAAGGCAAGCGTAGCAGGAGGTGTGACCACTTTAGTTTGCCCACCAGATACAGATCCCATATTGGACGAACCGGGTCTGGTCGATATGCTTAAGTTCAGGGCTGGTAAAACAAACCTTGCGAAAGTTCATCCGCTTGGAGCACTCACCAAAGGGTTAAAAGGTGAGGCTTTAACCGAGATGTTTGAACTTTTTCAAGCCGGTTGTATTGGATTTGGTCAAGCAGAGTCCTCCATTTGCAATACGCAGGTTCTGCAACGCGCTATGCAATATGCTGCAACTTACGGGTTTTGTGTGTGGCTGAGACCGCAGGACTTTTTCTTAGGTCAGGGAGTTGCAGCAAGTGGAGCGCTTGCAACTCGCTTGGGACTCAGCGGTGTATCTGTTGCTGCAGAGACCATAGCGCTTAATACGATCTTTGCATTAATGAGAGGAACCGGCGTAAAGGTTCACTTATGCCGAATATCTAGCGCTGCGGGAGTAAACCTCATAAGGGCCGCAAAAGAGGAGGGTCTTCCCGTCACTTGTGATGTGAGTATCAATTCACTGCATTTGATCGATCAAGATATTGGTTACTTTGACTCTAGAGCAAGACTCACACCGCCTTTGCGTCAACAAAATGATAGAACCGCACTTCAAAGAGCCTTGATGGAGGGCGTTATAGATGTGCTTGTTTCTGACCACAATCCTGTTGAGGGTGACTTAAAGGCGCTTCCATTTGCTCAGGCCGAGCCCGGTGCAACCGGGGTAGAGTTGTTGCTGAGTTTGGCGTTGAAGTGGGGAGGTGAGCAAAAGCTATCTATGTTGGATACGCTTAGAGTGGTGACTCAAAACCCTGCGAAAATTTTAAATGCTGTAAAGCACACAGCATCTTCAGATGAGATGACTGCTCCAAAGGAAATTAGCCATATTTCAGAAGGACTAGGTGAAATAAAGCTAGGCTGTGTTGCTGATCTATGTGTCTTCGATCCCAAGGCCACTTGGATGGTTCACCCTGATAAGCTAAAGAGCCAAGGAAAATTTACTCCCTTTGCATTTGATATGGGTGGGACCGCTATGCCGGGCTTGGTCATGCATACCATCTTAAATGGTGAACTGGTGTACTCACATGCTGAGAATTGATTGAGAATTTAAGAATGAATTACTTCAGGCGTCTAAGAGCCTGTTACAGATTTGGTTTTTTGCTTCTTCATTTGCTGATTGGCTATGTCTTGGTCCTTTTGAAGTTTCCTTTTATCAATTCAAAACAGCGAGCACTTGAAGTCCAAAAATGGGCAATCAAAATACTTCATTGTCTTGGGATCATTGTTCAAGTTCAAGGGGTCTTCACCTTCAAAGGCCCCTTGCTTATCGTCAGTAATCATATCTCGTGGTTGGATATATTGGTACTGCACTCTGTTGGTTATTGCCGTTTTGTTGCTAAATCTGAAATTGGAAAATGGCCCATAGTTGGCTTATTAACTAGCAAAGCTGGTATGTTTTTTATTGAGAGGAATAAACCAAAGAGCGCGATTAGAGTTGTACACACCATGGCCAAAGCATTGGAGCAGGGGGATGTCTTGGCTATTTTTCCTGAGGGCACAACAAGCGATGGAAGAGGTTTGCTCCCCTTTCACGCCAATTTAATGCAAGCCGCTGTCACTGCAAATGCCCCTGTTTTACCACTTTGCATCATGTATTTGGATAGAGCCTCACAAAAGCAGAGTCAAGCGCCTAGCTTTGTTGGCGATATGTCGCTAGTTCAGTCGGTCTGGAGCACACTTTGCGCTGATCCAATCACCGCACAAGTAAGAGCAGGCTCTGTTCAGATGTGTGAGCAACGTAGCCGTAAAGAATGGTCAGAAGACGTTAAGTTAAAAATTGCAGAGATGCTAGGTTGATTCAGAAAACAACTTGAGATTTAGATTAACCTAAGCTGTCAGCCCAAATGTTTTTTGCCCAGCCATAAGCATATTTCCCCTCTTCCTCATTAGCCGATCCTGATATTCCACCCGCATTGGGTAGTATCTTAAAAGTCCGGTCTGCTTCGTCATACTGATGAACGGATGCAATATAAATGGCCTTCGAGGGATCAACAAAACTGTAACAGGTGTTG
>CAIWAO010000027.1 GCA_903910745.1 uncultured Burkholderiales bacterium | reverse complement strand
GCTACAACTAACGTTGCAGCCCAAAACAAAGCTATTCCAGAGGTAGATATTAGCTATTTTTTCACAAAAAATATAGCTACTGAGCTAGTTTTAACCTATCCACAGACCGTGAATATAAATGTCGGCGGAGTTGCAAGTGGCACCGTTAAAGCACTACCTCCAACACTTTTGCTTCAGTATCACTTTACGGATCTGGGGCAAATTAAGCCTTATGTTGGAGCCGGTGTGAATTACACCTCATTTACGTCTGCAAATATATTGAACGGTGGAGCAACTGTAAACGCATCTAGCACTGGTCTTGCAGCTCAAATTGGTTTTGACTTCATGTTAGATAAAAACTGGGGATTGAATGCAGACCTCAAATACATTCAAATTAAAACGGATGTATTCGCAGGAGGAGCTAATATTGGTCAACTTGGTTTGAACCCAACCGTAGCCTCAGTGGGATTGACTTACAGGTTCTAAAAGTTCATCTGCCCTAAAGGTTGTTTTTAGTTTGCATAAGTGCCAACTCTTAATCTACAAAAACTCCAATTTATGTTGGAGTTTTTGTTTGTGTACGGCCCTTTCTAAGCAGATGAAATCCAAGACCTATTGTTGCAGCGATAAAGCCCGATGCTGCCCCAATTGCAATTGCCCAACGAGGACCATATAAATCCGCAATCCAACCAATTAAGGGGGCCCCAAGAGGAGTGCAGCCCATAAATATGGCCATGTATATGGCCATGACCCGTCCCCGAAGTGCTGGGTCAGTTCTTAGTTGTACCAGGCTATTGGTGCTGATCGTAAAAGTTTGAGCAGTTGCTCCCAAAGCGACAAGACTGATGCCAAATAACCAAATATTTGGCATCAGTGAGGCTATAACCCCTGCGACACCAAACCCAAGGGCGCTGTAAGCTAGAAGCCTGATTCTCGGGTGTTCACTCCTAGCCGAGTAAAGAGCTCCAATTACAGAACCTATAGCCATACAAGAGGAGAGTGCACCGTAAAGATGTGGGCCCCCGTTAAAGGTGGTCACGGCCATGGTTGAGATGAAGATAGGAAAATTTAGACCGTATGTCCCAAGGATAAAGAGCATTGTTAACGCGATGAGAAGATCGGGTTTGCCCTTGAGATAACGCAGTCCATGAATAATCCCTGTGTTTGTTGATTTATTCATGGCTGAAGGTTTCAATTCGCTTTTGCGAAGTTTCATGAGTGAATAAATAACGGCAACAAAACTCAGTCCATTGATCACGAATAACCATCCCATACCTATGGCTATGATGAGAACTCCGGCAATGGCTGGACCTATGAGCTGTGCGCTGTTAAAGAGAGTCGAATTAAGGGCTACAGCGTTGGGCAAATCAGCTTCCCCCACAAGCTCAGTTACAAATGTTTGTCTTACAGGTGAGTCAAACGCACTGATGCATCCCATGATGGCTGCAAATAAATAGACTTGCCATAAAGTAACAATTTCAGTAAGAACCAAAATTCCAAGTGAAACAGATGTAACTGCAAGTGCAGACTGAGTAATGATGAGTAACCTACGACGATCAAATTTATCAGCCACCATCCCAGTCCATGGCATTAAGAGGATAGGGGGGCCAAATTGCAGTGACATCACAATACCTACGGACGTACCGCTGTGCTGGGTTAGCTGAGTAAGTACCAACCAATCTTGGGCAATTCTTTGCATCCATGTGCCGGAGTTTGACACCAGACTACCTATAGCCCACAGACGATAGTTGTATTTGGATAGGGATCTAAATGTTAATTTGAACCAACTATTAACTGCTTGAAAATTAGAATTCACGAGCTAGGACACTTTTATTTATTCGAGCAGTTTTTGAGGTGTGGTTCATTTTTTAATCAATGTGCTGGGAGTTCGCTTTAAATGGCATCAGAGGTGAGGTGATTGAGGATCCCCACCCAGAGTTTCGAATTCAATGAATTCTTCAAAAAGATAATGTACATACCCCTTTTGCAAATTCTATTTCGTAAGACTAACAGGTTTTTTATCGATCTGCTTTGTACATTTATTCTTGAGCTTTTATTAACAGGCTGAGGTACCAATTAACGCCTTTTAAAATCCAATCCTTTGCTCCAAAATCTCCAGAGTTAACGAATTTAGTCTTTGAACTTGTGTCTGCGCTGGATCTGCACCAATCAAAGCTCTGACCATTGCAATAGAGCCAACGCCAGTGCTTATAACTTCTCTCATGTTGCCCTCATCAATTCCGCCAATCGCAACTAAGGGGTAGTGACCCATCAGTTTTGCGTATACTTTAAGCCTGTGAACGCCTTGGGGCAGGGTTTTCATTTGCTTTAAAGTTGTTGGGTATACGGCTCCCATTGCAATGTAACTGGGCTTGACTTTATCTGCTCTAATCATCTCCGAGTATCCGTGAGTGCTGATACCCAGCCTAAGACCTGATTTTTTAATTAGCTTTAAATCATCAAAGCTTAGCTTCTCCAAATCCTCTTGGCCCAGGTGGACTCCGTAAGCATTGGCTTTGATCGCTAATCTCCAGTGATCATTGATGAAGAGAAGGGCGTTTGACCCTTGAACAGCTTCAGCTGATTTGTAAATCTCCTCCTCAATTTGTTTGGGATCGTTAGATTTAAAGCGCAACTGAACTGTGGGTACGCCAAGCTCTGCTAACTTTGCCACCCATTTGGCGTCGGGTGCCACACCGTAGAGTCCTAAATCTTTTGGGCAGGGATTAAATCCATCTAATTCTTTAGATTGATGTGGGTAAGTTTGTTCAGGACCCTTTTGAAGTCCAAAATCGGCGGCTTGGGTTGGCCAAGTTTTTGGGTCGAATTGCCCTGTTCTAATACTTTGTTGAATCCAAGCATTTGCAATGATGGCGCAGTCTACAAGTTCAAAATGAAGGGCTCTGCTGGCCTCAAAAACTTGTCTCCAATAAGGATGCCAAACTGAATCAAACTCTAAATCTAAATCAAAATCAAAATCAAAATCAAAATGAGACTCAAACCGATCAAGCTCTTGGGGGGGGGGGATTAAATCACTCCGATTAGAGACTTGACTTGGTCTGAAATGATGGCTCAAATCTGCTGCGTCAAACAAAGGTCGCTCACCCACCCTCAAGTGATGAAAATTCTCCGTGATGAGTTCACTGATATTTTGTGACATTATTGGTGTTTTGCACTTGAATGGCAGTTTTAGAATTTAAACAATTAGGTTAAATTAAGATTGGTGCCAAAAGGGAGTACCCAGCACGGGTGTGCTAGGAGAGGCATTATCAAGGGGTTGCATAGCTCCCGATAAGAAAGCACTACGACCACTGTCTACTGCACCTTTGAAGGCTTTTGCCATATTGACAGGGTCTTGTGCGAGAGCTACTGCTGTATTGAGGAGCACTCCATCAAATCCCCACTCCATGACCGAGCAAGCATGTGAGGGGAGTCCAAGTCCAGCATCAACGATCATGGGAACGTCTAGCCGCTCTCTTAGTGTTTTAAGGGCAAAGGGGTTAATAGGCCCTTTACCCGTTCCAATCGGTGCAGCCCAGGGCATGACAGCTTTGCAGCCCACATCCACTAGTCTTTGACAGAGCACCAAGTCATCTGTTGTGTAGGGCAGTACTTTAAATCCCATGCCAATTAGTTTTTGTGCTGCTTGAACTAAGTTTAGTGTGTCGGGTTGTAGGGTGTAATCGTCACCAATCAGTTCTAGTTTGATCCAGTCTGTTTCAAACACCTCACGCGCCATCTGGGCCGTTGTGATGACTTCCTCGGTCCTGTGGCAGCCTGCGGTGTTTGGGAGTATGGGAACTTTTAATTTTTTCAGTAAATTCCAAAAAACCTTTGATCCTTCAACATCTACAGATTGCCGCCTAAGAGATGCAGTTAGCATGGCAGGGTTAGACGCAATGATTGCATCCTCTAACACTTGGGGTGACGGGTACCTGGAGGTACCCAGCATTAAACGAGAGGAGAAGTGTTCGCCGTAGAGCTCCAAACCACCTGAAAAACTTGCCGCCGCATTTATTGCAGAATGGGTAGCTTCGGTTGGAGTACTTGGGCTTGGGTTGGGCTTCATGTTTGAGATTTTGGAGCGATGGTTAAGTGTTAATTATCTCTTAAGGCGGATAGGTTTACAGTTTGATGTAAGGACTAGTTTAAGGTTTTGTGCCAGGTTATGTGCAATCTTTGGTGCTAGGTTAGGTGCTAGGTTAGGTGCAACCTTTGGTGCTAGGTCTAGATTGGCTACTTTGCAGTTCTTAAAACTCACAACGTCCCTAATTTTTACCTACCCCAGCTAACTGAATACTTAACTAACCACCCGTAATAGGGGAGATCAGCTCAACACTGTCATTTTCAAATAAGACCTTGGAATCGTAATCTGACTTAGGAACAAAATCTAAATTGACCGCTGCAGCAAAGGGAGGTGTGACCCCGCAAATCTGAATTGCCTGTGCTAAAGTAACACCTACCTTTAAGTTGTAGGGCTCATGGTTAATAAGTACCTTAATGAGAGGTGAAGAGTCTGAGCTTAAATCGCTTTGCATGATATTGAAAATGTCGTAGTACTTGAGTTCATCTGATTAAGTTTTTTCTATTTGAAGCTCTAAGCTGTCGGCAAGATTTTGTGTGCCGTTATTCATGAGCTCCAAGGCACAATCAGCGATGGCAGGGGATATTAAGAAACCGTGTCTATAAAGTCCATTTAATTGCAGAGTTCTCACCCCAAGTTGTCTGATGGCTGGCAGATTGTCTTTCAGAGTTGGACGAGCCTGGGTTGAGATCTCTAAAATTCTAGCTTCCGCAAAGCCGCTGTGCACGGTGTACGCAGCACTGAGCAGTTCAAGCGTTGACCTAACACTTGCATTTGAGAGATCTTCGCTCTCAATCTCAGTTGCGCCCACAACAAAGACATGATCCTCCTTTGGGGCAATGTACAGGGGATATCTAGGGTGTACCAATCTGAGGGGGCGGCTTAGAGTCACTTCAGGTGCATGCAGTCTTATCACCTCACCCCTCACCCCCCTTAGTGTGTCCCAACTCGTGCGAGCACCAAGGCCTCTTGTGTCTATCAACCAACCCCCAGACGAAGTCCCCTTGTCAGAGGTTGACTCAAAGTCCTCTAAATTCTTAGGCGTGTTCCAATGAAACTTGGCCCCCAAATCCCTCAAACTTGTAAGCAAGGCTGACATGAGTTGTCGGTTATCAAGTTGCCCCTCAAGGGGGAGGTAGATACCTTGCTGAAATTGAGTGCTTAGGCTGGGTTCAATTTTGTTTAGCTCCTCCTTGTTAAGTTCTTGGGGAGCTTGTAGAAAGCTCATTTTGATTTGATTGCTAATCAAGGTGTCGTTAAATCTTTTGGCTTCATGTGAATCTTGCCTGTGCCAAACAATCAAAGTTCCGTTTTGCTGGAAGAAAACTGGATCATTTAACCTGCTGATAATCTCTTTCCAGCGGTTTAAGCTGTAGTGCCCCATCCTCACTACGGGAGGTTCGGTGATGACGGATTCAGCCAAGGGGGCAAGCATAGCGGCTGCAACTTTGGCCGCTGAGCCTTCACCGTCTGGGCCACCCTTTTCATATATTTCTACTTCATGGCCTTGCATGCAAAGAAGGTGAGCAGTTAAACGCCCCATAAGTCCTGCGCCGAGAATGGTGGTTTTAGGCTTCTTGGTTGACATGGATGGACTTGATAGAAATGAGATTAAATTTGAAAATAAAAAAAGCCAAACGTTTTTGAGATTAATCTAAAGGGGGAAACTGAATCACTAAAATGCTAATGACGAAGATGATGAAGATGAGGTAGAAAACGAAGATTAAAAAGTTTACGGGCTTAATCATAATTAAGCGAGAGGAAGTTCACTATTTTAAGGTCTTTGAAAGTTAAAAGCAGGTTTTTCAAAGACCTTAAAATTGCGACTAGGGTAGACTCATATTTATTCAAACCAATTCACTGTGATCCAATCATCTAACCTACACCAACTAGCCGTCCCCTCCAAGCGCTACCGAACGGTCCTAAGTATTGCGGGCTCAGACAGTGGTGGGGGAGCTGGAATACAAGCAGATATAAAGACCATTAGCGCCTTAGGCTGCTACGCAACCACAGCCATTACAGCCCTGACCGCTCAAAACACGAAAGGAGTTCAGGCCGTATTACCTGTTGGCACAGATTTCTTGGCTCAGCAAATTGCCTCAGTACTTGATGGTATTGGAGCTGATGGTGTAAAGATCGGAATGTTTGCAACGCTAGAGGGCTTGGAAGTCATCATCCAAGCTACCCAGCGTTACAGTTTAAATAATGTGGTTTTCGATCCTGTGATGATGTCCTCAAGCGGCGCATCTCTTTTGTTAGACAATTTTGAGAGCAATCAGAAAAAGGAGATTCCTAAGAGTTTGATAGTTTCCAAGGTCATGAGGACAGCAGGTTTATCAACCCTTTTTACACCCAATCTGATTGAGACAGAGTTTTTACTTGGAAGACCCATTTGCTCCTTAAGCGATATGCAAACGGCTGGGGAAGAGTTTATTCAACAAGGTTTGAATGCTGTGCTGATTAAAGGTGGACATCTAGCCCAATTCTCAAGAAATATGGAAGATTCATCCATTACTGGTAATTTAAAAAACAATATTCAAAGCAATATTCAAAGCAATATTCAAAGAAATGTACCAAGCTCCAAAGTGACTGATCTATTCTTACAAAAAAATAGCAAACCCATATTATTTGAATCAGACCGTATAGTAAGTAAAAACCTTCACGGAACTGGGTGTACGCTATCAAGTGCGATTGCATCGTATTTAGCAAAGGGGTTTGAGCTTGAGGATGCAGTGCGCAGGGGGAGAGGGTTTTTAATAGAGGCCCTTAGCGCAGGGGTATTAATAAATCTGGGTGACGTAAGCGACAAAGATCCCTCATATGCCGGCCCTCTTAATCACGGCTTTAAGCCCTTGCCCACTGATCCAAAATAATTCCCAATCAGAGTAAGACCCATGGTACTTAAAAAACTATAGCAGACTAATTCAAGCTAATTTGAGCCACTTTGGGTGTATCTGTCTTTGTAAGATATTACCAAGCCATAGCCAAAATACTTAAAGAGGAGACCAGCATAACAGCCTCCATCATGTGCAGGAAAACCTTCTCCGGTAGATTTAATACAAAGCGTTTAGAGAATGCTGAGCCTATCAACACAAACGCACCAATCAATAAGCCTTGACCGATGATTTCACTGTTGAGTACACCAAGTTGATGAAACGTAATCCCCTTCGCTACAAACATAATCAGTGAGCTTGCCGCCTCAGTTCCTATGAAAGCACCTTTAGTTAGGCCATAAGCCAGGAAAAAGGGTGTGTTGATCGCACCCGTTGATGCAACTACCCCCGTTAAGTAGCCAATAAATGCACCTACTATCGCCATATGCCATAGTTTTAGCTGAAACTCAATTTTGCGTAACCACCTGCGAATAGGGATCATGAAAAGCAGGAAGCAACCCAATATTAAATCTATCAACCTGGGAGAGAGCATCACCAGTGTGTTAGCTCCCAAGATAACGCTTGGAACAGCGCAGAGGTTGTAGACAATGCAAACTCTCCAATCGATGGCTTTGAGCCAAATGAACACTCTAGATACATTGGCAACAATTGCGACAAGGGCAACAATAGGGACGGCCTGAAGGGGTCCAAAGAAATGGACCAACAAAGGCATCAAGATGATGGTCGTGCCAAAACCAATGATTCCCCCAAGCACTCCTGCTATCAAGCCTACTGAACAAACTATGATGTAAGCAAAGAGTAAAGAATCCATTGGGATTGATTGAGTTGTTAAGAACCTAAACTGATATTTTTGCTTAGATATTGTCCAAAGAACTTGGCAAATTCAGCGCAGCATTTTTAAGTGTTTGAAGCTTTAGCTCCTCTAAAAGGGACTTTGCCTCGGAGCTGATTTCAATCAAGTTTAGCTGATGATCAACCATAAACTTTCTCTTGAGTGTGGACTTTACAAAAGAGACCAAATCATCATAGTACCCCCCTTGGTTGAGGAGTCCAATGGGTTTGTTGTGGTAACCCAGTTGTTTCCAGGTCCAGGTCTCAAAGAACTCTTCAAAGGTACCAATACCACCAGGTAGAGCCAAAAATGCATCTGCTCTTTCAGCCATAATCCGTTTCCTGTCATGCATGGAGTTAACAACAATCAACTCATCACACTCTTTTCTTGCCCATTCACGAATGACCATTGACTCTGGGATAACACCAACTACTTTGCCGCCTCTTTCCTGAGTGGACTGGGCAACTACGCCCATTAAGCCGTTGTTGCCGCCTCCGTAGATGAGTTGAGCGCCTTGATCGGCTATCCAGTGACCAACCAGTTGGGCTGTTGCGGCAAATTCTGGGTCATCTCCCATGCGAGAGCCGCAGTAAACGCATAACGAGAATGTGGGGGCCTTTGAATTCATGAATTTGATTTAAATGTTTAAAAGGAACCCCATTATCCGGGTGAAACATTTCAGGTCGATTACTACTTTAGGACGAGAACTCGTCGAAAACTCGCTCAAGGCAAGTATTAGCGTTTCTGTGTTCAGTTAAAGTGATCAACTTGTATTAACTGAGTTTGTGACCAAACATCATGCCAAAACTGTTTTGTTTTACCAAGTTTTGAACTCAGCGCCCAAAATGTCACCCATGCACACAAGATTACAAACGAATTGAGCCCATGGATATCAAATAAATTACTAAAGGCTAAAGGAGGAATAATCCATATCCAACACAAAACGTAGCGTTTTAAGGCCTGTTGGGTTGAGATACTTTCACCATTTAAGTTGGTGATGCGTAGCTTCCAAGTTTTCATGGCAAGAGTCTGACCTTTTCTCCAAAGCCATGAGAAATATATCCCGAACACAATGAAAATAAACGCTTGAAGTGCGTGCCTGTTATCTAATGCATTGCGTGTTTGGCTAAGCGTGCTGAAGAGGTAACCCGCTATAAAAACCACTCCAAAGAGCAAAACCCCCTCGTAAATCCAACAGGCCATCCGTCTTTTTAGGCTTGGGTGGTTTTGATCAGGTAGTTGTGGCTCTTGCTCTGCCTTTGTTGTGAATGTAGGATTGCGAAGTAACATTATTTGGCAACGGCTTTCTCACTCATTGTGGCTTGACCGCCTTTGGGGATAAGTTTTAGTAATGTTTTAGATGATATTTTAGAGGTGTCAATCCTAGGATTTTTTGCAGGTGCTTGTGACTCACTTAAACCGACCTCGGGAGTGTTGGTTAGTAATGATTTATTAGTTGGTTTAATAGCAATTGCAACCCCCTTTGGAAGAGGAGGACTTTGGTCTAAAAGCTTTTGTTTTGCATCTGGTTCCAAGGCCTGATAGGCTTCCCATTTAACTCTCTTTTGATCTTCTGAGAGTTTATTGACTTCAGCAAAATTAAGCCTAGCAACAGCCCTTTCCTCGTTGGAAAGGGACACCCAATCTCGCATACGACTTTGGATGCGACTTTGTTCATCGCTTGAAAGTGTCATGTAGTTCTTTGATATGACAAGCCACTTTTGCTTTTGATAGTCGCTCATTTTTGACCAAAGCTTTTGTAGCGGGGCAAGAGCAATCTTTTGATTTGCATCTAGGTCATGCCAAGTAGGATGGTTCTCTAGTTTTACTGCAAGCACAGCCTTTGTACCAACAGAGTTGGAAGTGTTTTCATCAGTATTAGGCGTATTTTGAGCTTGAGCATTAAAGATCAAAAGGGTTAGTAAAGCTGACGAAATGAAGCTCGTTGTTAAAGAAATTACTGAATAAAAAGCTCTGAAAGCTTTAAAGTCAATTTTAAAATTTAAAGCTTGTGTTGGGTTCCAATTTTGACACCTGCAGAAGATTATCTTCGCCCAAAGGTGCAAGGGGTTGATAGGTGAGGTGTCTGATTTGGTCATTAGAAATATGAGGTTTTAAGGCCGTTCTTTAAATTTTAAGGCTTATAAGCTCTCAAATCTGGGAAGATTTTGTAAAACCGAGTAAATAGAGTCATGAGTCTAATGACTCAGACTCAAATACGAAATTATGAGGTGAGCACCCGACTAGTTGGATGAGCCCGACGCGTGGTCAGAGTCTGCAGAATCAGTGTTTGATTCGTTATCCATACTGGTACCGTTTTTAAGACTCACAAGAGCGTTTGCACTTGTGTTTTGTAGGAATTTAAGGAAACCTGGATCCGTGTAAGCTATCGGGGGGAGGTCGTCTAGTAGCAATTTGGAATCAACTTCGGCAAGTTCGCTGGTAATCTTGTTGTCATGGAAATTAAACAATATGAACACCCCGACAAGCAATGCAATCAAAGGTAAAAGAGAGGCGAATTTGTTCCAAATGTTGCCGTGCACGAAATCAAAATTAAGGCTCGCGGAGTTACCTTGCATTTGAATTGCAGAAGCAGTCTTGGTTTCCCACACATTTGACTTACGTGCACTGAGTGCTTGCAATCTGGCTACCCTTAATCTTTCACTTATATCGTGCGAAATTTGATTGCTAGATACATCTAGACGGGCGGCAAGTCGCCTACCAAATTGGTCCATCAACATTGCGGATTGATCTTTTTTTCTTGTTTCTGTATTCATGGCTCAATTCCTTTGGATCTCAATGCAGTCATTAGAGCATGCACAGCGCGGGAACAATGTGTCTTTACACTCCCTTCTGTGCACCCCATAGCGGCTGCAGTTTCTGAAACATCCAGCTCCTCCCAATAACGCAACAGGAAGGCTTCTCGTTGACGTGTGGGTAGATTTTCTATTTCTTTTTCTATTTCTCGTACTATTTCATTACTTTTAAAAACATTTTCTGCACTATTTGAGTGCTCTGGTATCTCTGTACTGCCTAAGCTGTCCAAAATGTTGAAGTCCTCGTCGCCAGAATTTGACTCAAAGTCAGTAAAGTTGGAGAAGAGAGCATTTCGAGTTTTCTTTCTCCGAAACCAGTCAAGCGTGGTGTTTGACAAAATTCTGTGAAAAAGCATGGGTAGCTCTTCACTTGGCTTGTCTGCATAGTTCTCTGCCAACTTCATCATACTGTCTTGAACAATATCTAAAGCTGATTCTTCATCACGGACGTTGAAGAGGGTGCGTTTGAATGCACGCTTTTCAATGCCGATCAGGAAGTCGGAGAGTTCTTTTTCGCTGGCCAAGTCTCGCTCTTTTCGCTTTTTTTAATTAGTTTTAGGTGATATTTAGGTTTTTTTGTCCTGAAAATCTACCTTTGTCTTACTCAGCATTATCGCACCATGGGAAAAAATGGGGTGATTTATGTGATTTCAATCAAAACTGTCTTAACCAGAGTGGATGGATCTAGTTTAAAAATAGCACCAGCATTATTCGCACCGCCGCGGAACGAAACACCTTGGTATCCACCCCTGCCTTTAGGCAGGGGTGGATACCAATCACCGCTAAATCAAGCCGGGTCTCTTTGTTAGTTGCCCGTATCCATTTTCTAGAGTGGTCAATGGTAAAGCAGGTATTACTCCAGAAATGGCTCTTCGTATTGAGGCATGGTTAGGCGAGTAAAATGGAGGTAGTGCAAGCGCTTGGCTAGCCTTACAGGCAGCCTATGACTTATGGCAAGTTCGTAAATCTGGACTCCCTAAAGTCACACCTGCATTGATTCCAGTCTTAGCCTAATCAGAGACACTTTTCAATGTTTTATTTACACTGCTCAAAACAATTATTAGATCGAGTCTCTTCAGGCGTCAACGAACCCGCTAGAAAGGGAGACAATATTTTGGGTAATTTTTATGCTAAGGCAATATTTTTCAAAACCACAGGTAGCCTTATTTGTAAATGAAAGAACCCTGCTACCAGTGTTGATGCCTCTAGCCCCAGCATCGAACTTAGTAGAGCGATTCCCACAATACCTATTTAAGATCTT
>CAIWAO010000026.1 GCA_903910745.1 uncultured Burkholderiales bacterium | reverse complement strand
TTGATGTAAGAGGTTTAGACGCTTGACTCTATTTCCAGTTTTGAATTTTGAAGTAAACCAAACGTCGGTAAATTGAGGCATAAAGCAATGCAAATCCACCCATACAAAGCAACAAGACAGTTGTATTTTGTGCAAAAATCCATGCAAGGATACAAGGCACCGCTGTCAAAATCCAAAATACAACGCTTACCCTTGCATTTGAGAAGTTTTTAGCCCTAGCGGAAACATGTTGACCTTTGGGTGAAAAAACCCTTCTGTAAAGCATCGTATGAAGATGGAGGGCGTCAGGGTGGTTTAGTGGGTGTGTGCGAACAAATTTTCTTCTGTACATACTAAACACTGTCTCTACAAGGGGATATATGCCCACCAATACAGGAGCCATGGGGGATATCTCGGGGCTACGATAAGGGATGAGTAATCCAAGTTCAACAACGCAAAAACCGATCAGATAGGCACCGGCATCACCTAGGAAAATTTTTCCAAATGGCCAATTCCATATACTAAAACCCAAAGTCACAAAGAAAGTTAGCAAACACAACCTCACTAGCGTCAAATCCTCTACGTTGTAACTGATTGCGGCGAGAGTGAGTAACATAATCATCACACACCCGCTAGCCAACCCATGAAATCCATCAATAATGTTGATGGCATTCGTAAAGCCTGAGACGACCAATATCGTCAAAAGTGTCATAAAAAAGGGTAGGCGAAGCAAAAAATCAAAAACTGCAATATCGGTTCTTTGAACCCCAAAACGTAAAATCCACAGGATCAAAAGTGCCGACAATATAGCCATCAAAAGCCGAGTCGTGGGGTGAACTTTATGGGTTAAGTCCTCAATAAGCCCGCTTATGAAAACTGGCAGTGAACAAAGCAACAAGCAAAGCCCTAATATGGCATCGTTTGGCAAAGTCTCTTTGTTTAAGTAAATGCCAGCGCAAAGACCTACGAAAATGCCAATGCCGCCGAGTCGAGATGTCGGTCGGGTATGTACCTTTTGAATGCCAGATTGCTTGTCTAGCCCAAGCTTTGCCAGTATGGGGGAGGCTAAAAGTCCAACACAAAAGGCGCAAATTAAAAAACCTGCCAAATAAGGTATCACAAAGCCTAGAGAGGACATATAAATGTTGTGAGCAGCAAAAATACTGAATTAAATAGGGAGGATTGCGTCTTAGGAAGTTTTATTCCAAGACCAAGCGCTGCGTAGTTTGCGAATTTGTTCAGAAGATTCAGGATCTGTTGAGGCTTTGTTGATAGATCTGCGAATAAAAGCAGCCAACACACCAAGGAAAAGTCCTCCGAGAGCGGATACCAACACGATCAAAGTCCTTTTCGGTTTAGATCTGCGCTCTGGTGGAGTCGCGGGGTCAACCTGCTGTAACAATGGCCCCTCTTTTGCTTCGTCCACTCTAGCGAGTTCATACTGTTTAATCATTACTTCCAGCATCGCCTCTTGAACTTTGATGTCTCTGTATGCATTTACTGCTTCTTTTTGAATTGGTGTAATGGAAGGAATGTTGTTGCCTGAACCGTTCTCCAATTTGGTTAAATGCTGACGCAGTGCAGAAATTTCGCTA
>CAIWAO010000025.1 GCA_903910745.1 uncultured Burkholderiales bacterium | reverse complement strand
CGAATGCCGGCCCCGCAATTAGTGGACAGCGGAGAATGCTGCTTCTTTTGTCTTAATCGAGATAAGAGTGAGTTTGCACGTTTCGGATCCGAGCTAAATATGGATCCGTCTTCAATTAATTGAGAGATTTGTTTTTGCTCTTTTTCCAATTCCTCGATTTGCAAGGGTAAGGACTCAAGCTCTCGTTGGTCTTTAAAGCTTAATTTCTTTTTAAGAGCAGTGTTGCCACTGTTGCTATTTTGGGACGTTAGCACTTTAACGGGTTCAGAAGCTTCGTTTCCAGGTGAGCTCCCGGGTGAGTCTTTGTAGGGTGTTTCAGGAATAGAGGTGGGGGATGTCCTTGCATTTCTCCTGGACTGAATCAGCCAATCTTGAATACCACCTTCATATTCTCGCCATGAGCTTTCCCCCTCATAGGCTATAAGGCTGGTAACTACATTGTCCAAAAAAGCCCTGTCGTGGCTAACCAAGAAGACGGTTCCCTTGTAGTTTTCTAACAACTCTTCAAGTAGCTCTAGTGTTTCAATATCAAGATCGTTGGTGGGTTCATCAAGTACCAAGACGTTGGCAGGGCGTGCAAAAAGTCGAGCCAAAAGTAGTCGGTTTCTCTCTCCACCGGAAAGAGAGCGAACGGGGGAGTTAGCTCTAGCGGGGGAGAATAAAAAATCACTCAGATAACTTTTAACGTGTTGGCGCTGTTCACCAATTTCTATCCACTCACTTCCTGGGCTGATAAAGTTTTCCAAGGTGTCATCTAAATTTAAAGCGCCTCGCATTTGGTCGAAATAGGCAATTTGAAGTTGAGTTCCAAATTTGACTGTGCCGCTATCAGGTTGCAACGATCCAAGTATTAGTTTTAGTAGAGTTGTTTTGCCAGCACCATTCGGCCCCAGTAGGCCAATTTTGTCGCCTCGCAAAATAATGCTTGAAAAATCTTTAACAATGCAACGATCTCCAAAGGATAGAGATACATTTTCCAGTTCAGACACGATTTTTCCAGTCCTGCTACCAATGTCTACATTTAACTTTACCTTGCCTAGTGCTTCGCGTCTGCTTTGGCGTTGTGCTCGCAATTCTTCTAGCCGAGCGATCCTCGCTACAGATCTGGTTCTTCTGGCCTCTACTCCCTTTCGAATCCAAATCTCCTCTTGCGCCAAAAGCTTGTCCGCTTTAGCTTGGATGACACTTTCCTGGGCAAGTTGGGTCTCCTTGTTGACTCTGTATTGAGAGTAATTCCCAAAATACGATCTAAAACGTCCTCTATCTAACTCGACAATCCGGGTAGTGATTTTGTCTAAAAACGACCTGTCGTGCGTCACAACGATTGCACTTCCATTGAAGTCGTTAAGTAACGTTGCTAGCCAATCAATGCTTTCTAAATCCAAGTGATTGGTTGGCTCATCCAGGAGAAGTACCTGAGGAGTGCAAACCAAAGCTTGTGCAAGGGCGACGCGTTTAAGGGTACCCCCTGAGAGGGTTGAAATTGTTAATTTACCGTTTAAACGAAGTTGTTCCAAAGATTGTTCAACGCGCTGCTCCCAGCCCCACCCGCCTAATGTGTCAATACGGTTGAATAGCTCATCCATATCGTGTTCAGGATCTCCACTGGTATAGGCGTCAATACAGGCCAACAACTCAGATAGTCCTTCGCTGACGACTTGGAAGATGGTCTTATCGCCATCAAATGTAGGCTCCTGCGCAACGTAATTGATGCGTAGGCCTTGTTGATACTGCAGTGTTCCTGAATCTAAAGATTCTTGCCGATTAAGAATTTTGAGGAAAGTAGATTTTCCTGTGCCGTTTCTCCCAATTAGGCCAATACGTTCGCCCTCTTCTAATGAGAAGTCAGCAAGGTCTAATAAGGGGTGGTGTCCGTATGCAAGACTAGCAAGATTTAGTGTAATAAGTGCCATACGGTGATTATCAATGCAGTTACAGATCTAAGTGCTTTCAATGCATATTCAATCTATAAATCGTCTCTTAGTATGGAAAAATCTCTCTGATCAAGGGAATCTGTCTCTCACATTTGCTAACAATTAGTTATTTGTAGGCTTGGGTGTTAGCTAAGAGTCGAGAGTTAGCGAGCTATTTGGGTAGTAACTTGGAAATAATTGCAAAATATCATTGATATTGATGGAAATACGGGCTATACTGGAGGGCTCCGCTCAAAAAAAGCAATTGATTTAAGCGGGGCTAGAGGAGTCAAAGGGTTTATACCCATTTGATTTGACAGGTTATTAATTAATGTGTCATAATCGAGGGCTTCGCTTAAGTCAGAGCAAATAATCAAGAAATTGGTTGCTAGACGAAAGTTAAAAATAAATAAGAAATTATTTATTTTTTGTGGAAGACGGTTAAAAGCGTGTTACACTAGAAGGCTTCGCTGAGTGAAAGTAGTTAAAACACAATCACAAAGCAAGCAGATAAGAAAATAAATAAAATTATTTTCTTATAACTGTAGTAAGTCATAAAAAACATGCTACAATCTAAGGCTCTGTTGATCGCGACAGGGTAAATAAAGAAGTTGTACTTCTTTAGGTTCATTAAAAAACTACAGCCGATAAGCGTGGGCGTTTTTGGTACTTGCCATGGTTCTAGTAACCAAGTCGCAAGACTTAAAACGCTCATGAAGATAGAAGTGAAGTTCACTTCAATTCCGTTTTAATGAGTGGTCT
>CAIWAO010000024.1 GCA_903910745.1 uncultured Burkholderiales bacterium | reverse complement strand
TCCGTTCTCTCCCTTCATTTGTCTTAACTGCTTCTCGTGGCGTTTGATTCTCCAAAGCAGGAATTGGTTCATCAAACCAAGAATTCCAGTGAGCTTTAGCCATGTTCTTTAATTGTTCTTGTACCTCGGGTAAGGCCATCAAGTCAGGCGTAGAATCCTCAGCCCACTGGCTACTACGTGTAGATTTCATTTTTTGTTCAGGAGATTCAATGAGTGTTTTTTGAAAAATGATTGTTTCGCCAAGGTACTTATACAATAGCTTGGCTCTTTTGAATTTTGAGTGGGTAAAGGCTTTTCATTGGACAAAAACTGTTGGAAAATATTGTCTTTATACTAGGCAATAGGAGTACAAGTAATGAACATGGAAAGTTTGTTTTCAGCAGCACTGGGTATTAACCCACCTTGGTTTGTAAAATCGATTACTTTTGATCCTAAGGTAAAACGGCTGGATTTAGAGATAGATTTTGTTAAAGGCTCACGATTTACCGTCAAAGAGGACGGTGGTGTAGACCAACACCCTGTTCATGATACGCAGGAAAAGGAATGGCGACATCTAAATTTCTTTGAGCATGAGTGCTACCTGCGTGCACGAGTACCTCGGGTTACACTTCCTGATGGAAGCATTCGATTAATACAACCACCGTGGAGTGGACTGCAAAATGGCTTTACCTTGTTATTTGAAGCGCTGATATTGCAGTTGGCAAAGCATATGCCTGTACATCAGGTAGCCGCATTAGTTCATTCATCAGATCATAAAATCTGGTCTATCCTGGACAAATATGTGGAAAGAGCACGTGGTAACGATGATTACAGTCAAGTGACTCAGATTGGAGTTGATGAAACATCGATCGCCAAAGGACATGACTATGTTTCCTTGTTTGTTGATCTGGCAAAGAGGAAAACCATATTTGTCGCTGAGGGCAAGAGCAGCTCCACGGTGAGCGCGTTTAAGGAGGATTTTGAGGCGCATAGCGGGAAAGCCGATGCCATAACAGATGTCAGTTGTGACATGTCTCCAGCGTTTATCAAAGGAGTTCGGGATAACCTGCCAGAGGCCAAGATCACCTTTGATAAATTTCATATTTTAAAATTAATTAATGAGGCAGTAGATCAGGTTCGGCGGGCGGAGTCTAGATTCAACCCCTTACTACGCGGTATGCGCTTTATATTCTTAAAAAATGACACGCATCTTACGCAAACGCAACGTGACCAAAAAGAAGCTTTAGTGTTATCTGAACTGAATCTGAAGTCGGTAGAGGCGTTAAATTTACGTGAAACATTTCAGCAAATCTACTATGCCACAACTGAAGAGCAATTTGAATCGTTGCTAAATCAGTGGCATGAATGGGCAATATCAAGCACATTAGAACCGATGGTGAAGGTAGCGGCAACAATTAAAAAACATTGGGATGGGATTGTTCAATGGAAAAAATCACAGATCAATAATGGTATTTTGGAAGGACTTAACTCTGTTGTTCAAGCAGCCAAGAGAAAAGCTCGTGGATATAAGGTTAAGCACTTCAAAACCATTGTATATTTAATTACCGCCGGATTGGATTTCAACAAATTGAATCCAGCATGCTTACCCACTTGAAATTTAGAAGAGCCAAAAACAACATGTTTTAGTTTTAAAATTATACAAAAGCAATGGGGCTGCTAATCACCTGTTATGGCATCATCTAAC
>CAIWAO010000023.1 GCA_903910745.1 uncultured Burkholderiales bacterium | reverse complement strand
GAAAACTTTCGGAATATATTAGTCTTGCTTCTTGTTACCAAGCCGTTACTGTTACGATGTAGAAAATGTTTTGACATTTTGTCACTCATTTAAGCGTCCTTGCGAGGATAGTTCTACAAAGCGTGTGCTGAAATTCACACTTTCTACCGTCACTACACTAGCTGAGAACGGACTATAGGCATATTTTGAAGTAATGCTAACTTGTAATTCAGTTATACATTTATTTAGTAAGAACCAAAGGTAATCATTAAAAATCAAAGTATTTTCATAGTCATTTCGGTTGCTCAATTTACTATCTGAAAATACAGTAATAACACTTGTTTAACTTAAAAGGAGAACTTAAATGAGTGTTTTTAATGGACTGAAGTTAGTTAGTGCCAAGCGCCCCATGCAAGCTACACCTGTGGTGCAAAGACGTAATAAGATGAGTAAAGCATTATTTGAACAGCTACAGCTTGCAACTGCATTAGCTAATGGCAATGCTTACGAACCAAAACGTACCAGAACTGTTAAAGATAAGCTAACAGGTGAAACAAGGACTTATGAATTTACTAAAAGAGTAAAGCAATGGTGGTTTGTTGCAGACAGTGGCAAAGTTTGCTTGCAAGTGCGCTATGGAAGTAAAGTAATTGAACTTGCAAAAGGAAAGAACAGCATTGAAGTTGCTGATGGTAAGGAACTGATAAATGTATTAGGTACTGTAGCAAAGGCTGTGGAAACGGGCGAATTAGATTCGCTCATTGAGACTGCTAGTAACGCTGTTAGAGCTAGGTTTATAAAGTAAATTTTTCAATTGCATCTCTACATAAATATTTGTAGAGGTGCAATATGAGATTAACTGAATTTACAAATGCTGATGAGCAACTGGCTTTATGGAAATTGATTAGCGATAGTGTTTGGACTGCTATTAACGCCCAACGTCAAAAGCAATTTCAACAGCAACAACAAGCTCAACCAAAAAAACAAGCAGCGACCGCGACTCGTAAAAAGCCAAATACTAAACCTAAGCCTATAAAAATACCCACCCCAAAGCCACCCCCACCTCAGCGCAAGCCAGCCACCAAGCCTACCCCCAATAACAAAGCTGCTCCCCAACAAGCTCAACCCCCGCGTACAGCACAAGAACGCTGGGCACAGCGCAATCAAATCAATCAACAGCGTAAACCTATACGTCCACTACCTCCAACCCCTTAACAATCAACTTAACCACATCCGGTCTATTAGCAAACTTAAAAAATTGGTACGCAGTTTTTAAGCGATTTGTGGTTTTAGAAATACCGGTTTTTAATATAACTCGGGGTTTTTAGCTGTGCTAATGTTTAAAAAAGTGCGATTTATGCACGATTTTGTAAATTTTGTATTGGCTAATTTAAATATTTTTGATTGGATGGATGACTAGCTATGCAAGGATACTATGAATTGTTTTTTTGTTTTTTTGCACGCCTAACTACACCTGACTTTCGTCCAGCCTCTTGTAACTTCAACCTTCTCTCTTCTTGTATCTGTTGCTTATTTTTAGATTTATATAACGGACTTAAAGAAGACCTTGATATTTTAAGCAAACCTCTAGTTTCTGCGCCCTTGAGTTGTGGCACTGCATCTTTAACTTTAAGATGACTGTAATGCTGCTCAATCATTTCAACACTTGTGCCCATTTGCTCAGCTAAAGTGTGTATAGGCACTTTGTCATATAACAGCGCAAATGTAGCGTATGTGTGTCGTAAACTGTAAAACACTCTTCGTTGATTTGTTTGAGGGTCGATTAGTAAATTGTGTGCGCTAAGATATTGTGCAAACATCTTTTGAAATGTTTGCGGTTCTTTCCCACTTTTCAATCTAAATACATACTCATCTGTGTTGCTTTCAGTTACCTCTTCTAAAGTTGCGCCGCGTCCTTGCATTGTCAGCAATCTATTTAGAGCATAAACAGTATCTACTCTGCCAATAATATTTCTACCGCCCGTTTTGCCGTCTACATACATCTCTACAAAACTATCGTCTGTACTTTCGGCTATTACTTTACCACGCTTATCACGCTTGCCAGTGTCAATTAGTTTCATTTCATGTTTGTGCCTAATTGCTTTCCACTTCATTTCAAGCAACTCTACGCCGGGTCGCGCCCCAGTATCGAGTAAAACAATTACATATTCTTTTAGTAGTGCTCTTAAATCTCTACTTATCTTTTTATCTGCTGTATTAATCCAAGCATCAAAGTTTGCAATCAACGCCCTAGCTTCTTCCATATCAAATGCAGGGCGACGATTGCTTTTCTTACCTTTAGTTGTTAACTTTGGCCTGTCTAACTCATTTAAGTACTTACGCTTTATAGCTTCGTTAAAAATATGATTAAGAACTGCGTTGTGATTAAGTATCGTGCTGTACTTAGGTGTTTTACCCATCTTAGTTTCACGCCAAACATCAAACTGTTCAAGTAACTCGTAATTGATTTTGTCGATGTTGTAATTGCCGAAGAAAGGAATAAAGTACTTCCTTGTTATCTGCGCATACTCTTTATAATTTGCAGCGCCCTTAACATTTTGCTGAGCATCTTTTTCAAACTTTGCAATCGTAAATTTAGCTACATCTCTAAACTTGCGAGTGAGCACTGGCAAGTTCATACGCTTTTTAAGCTCAGCTTCTATTAATTTTTGCTGTGCGCTTTGTTTGGCTTTTTCAAACTCTCGCTCGTTGGTACTAGCTCGTTGCCAAACGCTATCAACTTTGAAACGGCATTGCCAAATATCACTACGCTCACGTCGATACACTACTAGCTTGTGCTCAAGCAGTATGTGTGTCGTTGCAAGTTTTTCCACCATTGCACACTCCGTTTTTTGCGTATAAGCAAGTGTAATACGGACGGGTTACAAACACAACCGGTGTGTAGTTGGTGTGTAGCGTTTGCTTGTTAGTGGTTACTTACAGTAAAAACCGCATTTTTGCTGTAATATTTGGTGGGCCCACCTGGACTCGAACCAGGGACCAAAGGATTCGGGTTTGTGTGACTTTCGCCACTCCCTGGACTATGCCTTCACCATAGCTTGCGCTTTAGGTGGGTGCCGTCTAGTCTCTACACCTTCAACTTTATTTACACAAAGAAGCTTGGCTCGGTATTGCCGTATGCAATTTTGAATTGCACTTAGGTTTCGCCGAATTTGACACCATTCACTATACAGTTTCCACGTATAGTGCACATTTCAACAATATGAGTCCTCTGCTCTAACCAACTGAGCTATAGGCCCTAATCTCGTATTTTAACCTAATGAAAGGGCTGAAACCAAACTTTGGCTTATAAAGCATCACAATGAGTGAGTCAAAGCCTATTATTTATGGCTTAAAGCATTTGTAAGTAACTTAGAAGTTATGTCAACAATTTGAATCATCCGTTCATAATGCATTCTGGTTGGGCCGATAACCCCTAAAGTCCCAACAACTTTACCGTCCATCTCGTAATTGGCACTCACCACAGACAACTCTTCAACAGGCACGAACTGGCTTTCACCGCCAATGTATATCCTCACGCCTTCTGCATTTGCTGAGCTCTCCATCAGCCTTAGCAACTGAGCTTTTTGCTCAAACATGTCAAATGCTCGTCTAAGTTGTCCAAGATCGCTGGAGAAATCACTGACGGATAAAAGATTTCTTTCTCCGCTGATAATCACCTCATCTTGCGCCTGAGATAGCACCTCCGAGCTGACCTGAACCGCAGCTTGCATTAATTTACCAATCTCCCCCCTCAAGGAATCCATCTCAGTTTTAAGCTTATCGCGCACAAGGTCAAAACTCATGCCGGAGTAATTAGAATTCAAATAGTTTGAAGTCTCAAGGAGTTGTTGTGCAGAATAATCAGTTTCGGTGAATATGACCCTATTTTGGACATCTCCGTCGGGAGAGACAATAATGACCAAAAGACGTTTCTCGGACAAGCGCATAAACTCAATGTGGCGAAAAACCATCCCGCGTTTGGGAACCATGACAACACCCACAAAGTGTGAGAGACTCGAGAGCAAATTGGCAGCATTCGCAATGATTTTTTGAGGCTGATCAGACTGCAAAATTGGTGTTTCAAGTGCGTCAGCTTTAGTGGTCAGCATCGTATCCACGAAAAGTCTGTATCCCTTGGATGTGGGAATTCTGCCAGCCGAGGTGTGTGGGCTTGTAATCAACCCCAACTCCTCCAAGTCAGCCATCACGTTTCTAATCGTAGCGGGAGAGAGTTCAATGCCATTTGTTTTGGACAAAGTACGCGAGGCCACCGGCTGACCGTCAGCTATGTAGCGCTCAACCAGTGTTTTTAACAAAAACTTGGCACGTTCATCAAGAGTATTCATACTTTAGACAGATTTTAGTGATTTAATTTGCCTATGAAATCAAAATTTAGAAACATTGCATTGATTGGCAAATATGCCAAGGATCTCAAAGATTCCAAAAACCTTCAACATCCAGCAGGTTTGCCCTCCTCTTTGCAGGGTTCTACCTCGTCACAATCCTCCACCTCTCAAATACTGCAGAGCTTAACTCATTTTCTGCACTCTTTCGGATCAGAGGTGATTCTAGAAAAAGAAACCGCCAAGAGTTGTGATTTCTCTGTATCAAACGTACAAACAATAGACCAAATTGGTAAAAATTGTGATCTAGCTATTGTGGTTGGAGGGGACGGAACCATGCTCGGGTTTGGTCGCCAACTCGCTCCCTACTCAGTCCCGCTCATTGGAATTAATCAAGGCAGACTAGGTTTCATCACAGATATTGCACTTGATAAAATTGAAGCAACCCTAGCGCCTATGCTTGAAGGACAATACACAGAGGACTTAAGAAGTCTTATGATGGGTAAAGTGATTCGCGATCAAGAATGTGTTTTTAGTACCCTCGCAATGAACGATGTCGTTGTGAACAGAGGGGCCACGGCCGGCATGGTTGAGCTGAGAGTTGAGGTCGATGGCTATTTTCTCGCCAACCAAAGAGCTGACGGCATAATCATTGCCACTCCAACGGGCTCTACTGCTTACGCTTTATCCTCAGGCGGTCCAATCATCCACCCTGCACTCTCGGGCTGGGTATTGGTCCCTATTGCACCACACACACTCTCAAATCGACCTATTGTTTTGGGCAACAACGCTGAGATTGTGATTGAACTTGTATCGGGCAAGGACGCAAGCGCAAATTTTGACATGCAGTCCCTTGCCTCTTTGATCAAGGGTGACAGGATCAGTGTTAGCAAATCCGAGCACCAAGTCAAGTTCTTACACCCGGTTGGTTGGAGCTACTTTGATACGCTACGCAAAAAACTCCATTGGAACGAAGGTGTGGCATGAGCTTAAAGCGTATCACTCTTAAAGATTTCGTCATCGTTAAGCACTTAGAGCTAGATTTATCCAGTGGATTTTCTGTGCTGAGTGGTGAAACTGGCGCAGGTAAATCCATCTTAATCGACGCCATTCAATTGGCTCTGGGCAGCAGAGCAGAGTCCTCAGTTATTCGCGAGGGCGCAACAAAAGCGGATATCAGTTTAGAGTTTGACTCCCCCTCTCACATTGATACCTGGCTAGATGAACAAGGATTTGGCCTAGATGATGGTCAGCATGAACTTTTGGTGAGAAGAGTCATCGAAGTCTCTGGCAAAAGTAGGGCCTGGATCAATGCCAGTCCGGCTACTGCTTCTCAGCTCAAAGAGCTTGCCGATCAATTGATTGATATACACGGCCAGCATGCTTGGCAATGTCTGACTCGACCCAATTCTGTTCGCATCTTACTTGATGCCTACGCGGGTATATCTACAACTGGCCTAACTAAGTTATGGGACCAGTGGAGAGCGTCTGGACAAGCCTTGGCAAAAGCCAAAACAGACCAAGAGAAATTACTCTCCGAGCGGGACCGCTTGATTTGGCAAATATCAGAGGTCGACAAACTCGCCCCTCAGCCAAACGAGTGGCCAGAGCTCAATGCTCAACACACCAGGCTTGCCAACGCTCAAACCCTTATCGAGGTCGCGCAAAAGGCTTTGACAGCAATACAAGGTGAGGACTCTGGCGCTGATCAATTCATAGCGATAGCCCAAAGTACGCTTGAGTCCAATTCACACCTAGAAGCTGAGTTCGGGGAACTTAGCGAAACCTTAGCCTCTGCGAGCGCTCAAATTGCCGATGTTGCTCACTCCTTGCAGTCCTGGCTCAAGCGCACAGATCTTGACCCAGAAGGCCTTGCTGAGCTTGATGAAAGGCTGTCCCTTTGGTTGTCGTTGGCTAGGCGTTACAAAAGAACACCGGAGGAACTTCCCGCGCTTTATGCCTCTTGGAAATCTGATCTTCAAGCCCTTGAGCGGTCCGTTGATTTAAACGCCCTTGAACAAGCAGACAAGGACGCGCAAAAAGCTTATTCCACTCTCGCAGCACAAATTAGCGCACAGCGAGGGCAGAGTGCCCCCTTACTATCAAATGCCATTACTGAGGCCATGCAAGGACTTGGTATGCAAGGCGGCAGATTTCTGGTTCAAATTGAGAAAGCTCTTACACCCAGTTCAACAGGGGTTGATGAGATATCATTTTTAGTTGCCGCTCATTCAGGCTCAACCCCCAGACCTGTTGCCAAAGTGGCCTCGGGAGGAGAGTTATCTAGAATCTCACTTGCAATTGCAGTAACCACCAGCCAACTCGGCGAAGCTCAAACACTCATATTTGACGAAGTTGACTCAGGTATTGGGGGCGCAGTTGCCCAAACGGTTGGTCGCCTGATGAAAAAGCTAGGTATCGATCGCCAAGTCTTGGCTGTCACTCACCTACCTCAAGTCGCAGCTTGTGCTGATCACCACTGGGTTGTCTCAAAATCTGCTGGCAGTGAGGGCACTTTGAGTCAAATACATTCCGTTGAAGGGAGCGAAAGAGTTAATGAGATTGCAAGAATGCTTGGCGGTGAGCGCATCACAGAGGCGACTCAGGCTCATGCCAAAGAGATGCTTGAGGAGGCTGAAGAGGGGAGCCTTGGAACTCAAAAGGCATCTCAAGTTGATAAGAAAAATACCAGAAAAAAAATACAGGAGTCTAAGTCGTGAATCGTGAATTGGTTCTGATCACAGGTATGTCTGGGTCAGGTAAGTCAGTGGCTTTAAACGCCTTGGAGGATCTTGGTTTTTACTGCGTTGACAACCTCCCCCCTGAGCTTTTAATACCCTTTGTCGATTTAGACCAAAAACTTCAAACGGACAAAATTGCAATTGCAATGGATGTGAGGAGTCATTTGGCGTTGCCTCAGGTGCCCGCTCAAATTGAAGCGCTTCGCAAAAGAAATATTAATGTCAGACTACTGTTCCTAGAATCAACAACAGATACTCTAGTACACAGGTACTCAGAAACAAGGAGAAGACACCCCTTATCTAAATTTAACCGAATAGATCAAAGCGCAGAGAGTACCGGTATTCAAAAGCCCATTGTTATTACATCGGGGAATCAAGAGTCCATTGGCCTAAGAAACTTGATCGAATCAATCGAACTAGAGCGAGTCATGCTCGCCGAGTTAAGAGAGATATCTCATATCATTGATACCAGTTTGCTCAAACGCTCGAAACTTCAAAGTTACATCCATTCTTTGATTGGCGCACCTGCTGCTTCGCTCACCCTAATGTTTGAATCCTTCGCATTTAAACGAGGCATACCCGTTCATGCAGATTACGTATTTGATGTGAGGATGTTACCCAATCCTTATTACGATACAAATCTTCGCGCCCAAACAGGTCTAGATGCGCCGGTTGCTTCATGGCTCTCAGAGCACCAAAGCGTGCGCGATATGGAACACCAAATAGCAAAGTTCGTAAGCACTTGGCTGCCCTCAATGGATGAGGATCACCGTAGCTACGTTACAGTTGCCATCGGTTGCACAGGCGGACAACATC
The DNA here is from genome assembly GCA_903910745.1 of uncultured Burkholderiales bacterium. Lineage (GTDB taxonomy): Bacteria > Pseudomonadota > Gammaproteobacteria > Burkholderiales > Burkholderiaceae_C > Limnohabitans. The sequence goes on along the minus strand of CAIWAO010000023.1, from coordinate 3,241 downwards.
GCTCCGTATATTTGGTCGAACAACTCTCTAAGGACTTCGCTAGTAACTGGGTAACACTTAAACGGCACAGAGAACTTGACGACTAAAGAGCGGCCATTGCAATTAATACTTTTCTAATTGGCGCTGGTATCCCTGCCCCTGACCAATGCTCTTGACTCATCCAATGCCCAACATTTTGCAAGGTTTTACTAAATAAATTATCAAGTTTTTGTTTGCTGAAACCGCTTAGTTTTACAACATGAAGCGATAGTTCCTTATGGGTTAACGCGTGAGTGATGACGGGCTCAAAATGTACATTTTTTGCACCCAAGGAATTGATAAATTGATCGCAAAGCGCTTCATTTGAGAAGGTGGGGAAACAGTAAAGTCCAGCCCAAATTCCTTTTGCGCTCCTTTGCTCCAAGAAGATTTCTTTTTTAGTATTCTCGATACAGACCATCCATAGGGATTGAGCAGTTCTTTTAATTCGTTTTGATTTAACTGGGTAACTCAGGGGATTGCCTTTTAAATTTGCATCACAAATTTTTTGAACTGGGCATTCCGAGCATTTAGGATTTTTGGGTGTACAAATGGTTGCACCCAAATCCATTATTCCTTGTGTATAGGTCGGCATATCCGCTTTAGCAGTTGGCAATTCCTTCAAAGCCACTTCCCAAAGCTCTTTATGATGTTTAGAAATTGAAAGATCAGCGTCAAATCCTTTTAGTCTACAAAGCACACGTTTGACATTGCCGTCCAAAATTGGGACTCGTTCTTTAAAACAAATAGAGGCTATTGCCGCAGCAGTGCTGGGGCCGATACCAGGCAACGTTTGCAAAGTTTCAAAATCTTTTGGAAACTCTGCGCCGTGCATCTCTAAGACTTGCTGCGCACAGCGGTGAAGATTTCTAGCCCGGGAGTAATATCCAAGCCCACTCCAAAGACCTAAAACCTCATCCAAATGAGCATTAGCCAACGTTTGAACGTTTGGGAATCGATTCATAAACCGTTCAAAATAAGAAATAACCGTCACAACCTGGGTTTGTTGCAGCATGATCTCAGAGACCCAAACTCGGTAGGGTGCTAAAACTTTTTGCCATGGGAGATCATGCCTACCACTTTTGCGTTGCCACTTGACAAGTTGCAATGCAAAACCGGTTTTGTCTTTGGACCGGGGAGATGCACCTTCACTGGAGGAGGTTTTGGTCATATTAAAATTCAACTTTGGCACATAGGGCAGTAAAAGGTAGAGCGCTGAGCTTGAACAACTTGTTTTATTTTTGTATTGCAAGTCTTACACGGTTCACCCGCCCTTGCATAAACATAGCTCTCGAGTTGAAAATAACCACTCTCCCCCATGGCGTTGGAGAAGTTTTGCAATGTACTCCCCCCCACCTCTATCGCACGAGTCAAGACACTACGAATTGCCTCAAATAGCCTTAGGCTCTGCACTTTGGTTATGGTTGAGCTAGACCGAGTAGGCCGTATTTTGGCCAAGAAAAGTGCCTCACTTGCGTAGATATTTCCCACGCCAACCACAATTTGTCCTCCCAGTAAAGCCTGTTTTATAGAAAGGTGGCGACCCTTTAGTGCTCGGTAAAGTAGCTCTGGAGAAAAAGAGTCTGTCAGTGGCTCTACACCAAGTTTGCCGAGTAATTTGTGAAGCATGGGAGAATTGAAATCATCGGCGTAAACAACAGCCCCAAATCTTCGCGGATCATTTAAGGTCAATGTACCCAAGTCAGTTTGCATCACAAAATGATCATGTAACTTTTGTGTAACGGGACTCTTTGTGCCTTCAAACCTAAGGGATCCAGACATTCCGAGGTGCAAAATTAAAATTGAGGGACTCAGCTCAATCAACAAATATTTACCCCGCCTGGTGACGCATTTAACCCTCAAACCGCGTAATTGCTCCGTGTTACACCCCAGGGGCCACCTCAAAGGCTTCCCAAGAGCCACATTTTGGATTTTCGCACCCTGGATACGATCAGCAAAACTGAGTCGGGTCACTTCAACTTCGGGTAATTCAGGCATATTTAAGAAATTTTAGTTGCTTGGTATTATCATCTCAGGGTGACAGAATTTGCACCACCCCATTAGAAGCCCTTAGAAAATCCTGATGAAAAAACTACTCCCTATGTCTCAACATGATGAACAACAGCCTTGGGGTACCAAGATACTTGGAAATAAGTCATCTGTCAGGGCTAAAAGTCCTCTACAAATCAGTGGTGTTATAGGTCTTACTTTGGCATCTTTTTTAATTGCTAGCATGTCCCCGGCGCAGACCTCCAAAAAGAAACCCGCCAAGGCCCCAGAAGTTCAAGTTCAAAAAGATACAAATAAAGATACAACAACCAACGATTCTCCAAGTAACTCCATTCTCTCAGGAGAATTGTTGTTAGAGATTTTATTGGGCGAGCTTAACAATGAGCAAGGAGTACCAGCAACTGGTTTTTCGTTAATTTTGGATGCGGCCAGGAAAACACAGGATGCGGGTCTTTATAAAAGGGCTGTGGAAATCGCACTTCAAGCTCGCTCAGGTCCGTCTGCATTGGAGGCTGCAAGGGCCTGGAAAAACTCGGACCCTACTTCAAAAGTTGCAAATCGTTTCGTACTAGACATTTTGATTGCGCTTAACAAGGTCGATCAAACCGAAGAACCCCTTAGGACTGATCTTTTGTTGACACCGCAAGTAGAACAATCCCAAGCCATCAGTTTAATCCCTCAGTTGTATCTTCAAGTGAAGGATAAAAATACTGCTGCATCCATCGTTGAAAAAGCTCTGGGATCTTTTGTCATTAAAAGTGATACATCATCAGTCAGTTGGATTTCAATTGCACGTATGAGACATTTATCTGCTAATTCGACCAGCGCATTAGAGGCTCTCAAGAAAGGACTCGCGTTAGATCAAAAGTCAAAAACAGGCGCACTCTTGGCAATTGAGTTGGCAAACACTCACACCCAAGGAGCTGAGGAGTTAGCTAAGCAAGCGATTCAATCGGTAAATGACCCAATCATTACTCTGCAATGGGTCAGGAGCTTGATTGAGATGGACCGCCTAGTGGAGGCGGGAGTCCAAATCAAACAAATCACAGAGAGTTCCCCTAAATTTGCTGACGCCTGGTTGTTGCTTGGAGGCTTACAACTTGAACAAGGTAGCTATGACTCATCAGAGCAATCTTTAAAAATTTACTTAAAGCTTGCGGAGGAATCTCCTGAAAGTGTCAATTCTCAAAGCATGGGACAAGCCTACTTGATG
>CAIWAO010000022.1 GCA_903910745.1 uncultured Burkholderiales bacterium | reverse complement strand
GTGCGGATGCAGATTCAGATTCAGATGCTAAAACTGTGAAAATAGGTTAGGCTGAATGAGTAGGTAGAGTAGGTAAGACAATAGAAGAGAAGAGAAGGGTAGAGAAGGGTAGAGAAGGGTAGAGAAGGGTAGAGAGGAGAAGGGTGATTAGCCCGTATTTCAAGCAGTTGATGAGCTGATGAGCAGATAATTAGGGAAAAAAAATTTTCATATGAATCATGCTCTTCATGCATAACAGAACAATAGGTCACTATTCATAGGTTTTATTGGCTCATTTCTCGTTATTTTTCTTGGATAACTCCCTCGCTCTGTGGGTAAAGTCGGGTAGATTGGCGAGCAAGCCCTACAAGTTGATTGAAAGAGGGCTGATACTCAATACCGGCACTGTGGTGGATGCCACCTTAATTGCAGCGCCCAGTTCTACCAAGAACGACAAAGGCGAGCGCGATCCGGAGATGCACCAGACCAAGAAAGGTAATCAGTGGCACTTTGGCATGAAGGCTCTACATTGGCGTGGACGCGGTTTTTGGTTTGGTGCACTTAGCAATTAGCGAATAACTCATTTCCAATTTCACCACATCACCATTCACGTATCAACTTGAGATCTTGAGGAGGCTCGTGCAAAATATCCTTATTTACGAATGAAGCAATGATAGTAAATTTTTTTTATAGGACGTCCATTGATGTAAATCCGCCTTGTGTTGGCCATTTTTCGTCGTCCGATAAACCTTCATGCTTAAGGTCTTTGTAACGTGACGAGCCAACATATTCAACCCATTGTCATGCTTCTCAAGCGCCTCTGGCTTTACATAAGTTTGCGCCGTCGAAGGCAATTCGGTCTGCTGCTTGTATTAATGATGCTCTCCTCGCTTGCGGAGATTTTCAGCATTGGCGCAGTTTTGCCGTTTCTTGCAGTATTGTCTGCCCCAGAGCGAGTTTTTGAGCTTCCCAAAATCCAGCCGATAATTCAAATATTTGGACTGCATGAACCCGCACAACTTCTATTGCCATTAACCCTCGCTTTTGGCGCTGCGGCATTCATCGCTGGCGTCATGCGTTTGTTGTTGCTTTGGGCCAGCACTCGACTGTCGTTCGCCACCGGGGCAGACTTGGGTATCAGCATTTACGAGCGGACGTTGTACCAGCCTTATTCAGTGCATTGCGCTCGAAATAGTAGCGAAGTAATAAGCGGAATTTCAGGTAAAGCCAACGGGATAATTTACGGCATTATCTTTCCCGTCCTTATGCTGATCAGTGCAAGCGTGATGTTGATTGCAATCCTAGTTGCATTGCTGTTATTAGAGCCTGTTATTGCACTCTCAGCATTTGGCGGATTCGGACTAATCTACATTGTCATTATTCTTCTTACGCGAAACATCTTGACGGCCGATAGCCAATGTGTTGCCCGTGAGTCGGTTCAAGTAATCAAGTGCCTACAGGAGGGGCTTGGCGGAATTCGCGATGTGCTTATCGATGGTAGCCAAGCCACCTACTGCCAGATATACCGTAGTGCAGATTCTCCATTGCGTCGTGCGCAAGGAAACGCCGTCTTTATTAGCTCAAGCCCAAGGTATGGAATGGAAGCGCTGGGTATGCTACTGATCGCCGCCTTGGCCTATACACTTGCACAGCAAAGTGAGGGTATTGGGAAAGCCATTCCCATACTCGGGGCCTTAGCGCTAGGCGCCCAACGCTTGCTGCCTGTCTTACAGCAAGCCTATAGCTCTTGGACCAGCGTCCTAAGTGGGCAAGCAGGACTACAAGACACTTTGGAACTTCTTGATCAACCGCTTCCGGCTCACATCAATCAATCGGGGGGACAACGATTGCCTTTCACGCAAAACATCTACCTCAGAAATCTTGGCTTTCGTTACAGCCAGCAGACGCCCGAGGTTTTACGGAAGATAAATCTATCGATAGCCAAGGGCAGTTGTGTTGGCTTCATAGGTGCCACCGGCAGCGGGAAAAGCACCCTGCTTGATATCGTTATGGGGCTCTTGCAACCTACAGAAGGTGTCCTTGAGGTTGATGGCCAAATTATCACGCCAGAGTGTACCGGCGCCTGGCAAGCCCATATCGCTCACGTACCCCAAGCCATTTTTCTCGCCGACACCACAATTGAAGAAAACATTGCGTTTGGGGTGCCCAAGGACTTCATTGACCAGGAACGAGTTCGCATAGCGGCTCGCCAAGCACAAATCGCCGAAAGCATTGAGAACTTGCCAAACAAATATCAAACCTTGGTCGGTGAGCGTGGTGTTCGACTTTCTGGGGGGCAGCGTCAACGTATTGGCATCGCCAGAGCACTCTATAAACAAGCTGATGTAATTATTTTTGATGAAGCGACCAGTGCTCTGGACAACGAAACAGAACAAGCAGTCATGCACGCCATTGAAGGCCTCAGTCAAGATCTAACTATCTTAATTATCGCCCACAGACTTACAACGCTCGAAAACTGTGGGCAGATCGTTGAATTAGAAGGTGGTCACATCAAGCGTATTGGTAGCTTCCATGATGTTGTAAGCCAATCTTCCGCTGCCGCCAAAAAACGTAAGGACAAGCTAACTTATGACACATAGAAAAACGTACGTTATAACCAACTCATCGGCGTCGAGTTTGTCATGAACTGTTATCTATGCCAGTCGCCTCATTTCACAGTTCGAAAGGGCCAGGTTCGCGATGCCCCTGAGATGGGGATATTCCAATGCGATAATTGTGGCTTTGTTACACTTAGCACAACGAGCCATATTGCGCCTGGGTTTTATGAAAATTCAGGCATGCACGGGTCCGCGCCTACCTCAATTGAGGAGTGGTTAAAGGATACCGAGTGGGACGATCAGCGGCGATTTGAGATGCTTCAACCAATGCTGCCAAACAAGCGACTACTCGATTTTGGATGTAGTGCAGCAGGGTTTCTTAATCGAGCAAGATTTCTAGCCGCTGATGTAACTGGTATCGAGCTTGAGGCTAGGATAGGTGAGTATTGGGCAGGAAAACTTGATATCGTGCCGAGTCTGGAAGCAGCGGGGAATGGGTACGACTTAATTACGGCATTTCATGTCGTTGAGCATCTACTAGATCCGCGTTCGATGATCTCTAGTTTGGCGCAGAAACTGCAGCCGCAAGGGCGAATGATCATCGAAGTGCCCAGCGCCGAAGATGCATTGCTGACGCTGTACGACTGCAATCCATTCCAGCGCTTCACCTATTGGAGCCAGCATTTATATCTGTTCAATGCGGCAACACTGGAGCTACTGGCTCGTCAGGCAGGGTTGCGGGTGGTGGCTATACAGCACTATCAGCGCTATCCGCTATCCAACCATCTGCACTGGCTAAGTCAGGGGCAGCCGGGGGGACATCAGAAATGGACGTTTTTGGACACACCCGAGTTGACCCGAGCGTATGCTAGCACATTGGCGGCAATCGGGAAGACCGATACCTTGATCGCGCACATGGTTTTGTCGGCGTGAAATCGATTTTTTGGTCAGAGAGAAACGGATAATTGTTTCGAGTTGGATTTGGTTGCATAAAAGTATTAAGTTGCTGGGTACATTAACGATGAAAAAGATATTTTTAATTGCGGAAATTGGTATTAATCATGACGGCCAATACCGAATCGCCAAGGAGCTTATTACTGCAGCCGCTTTGTCAGGGGCAGATGGGATAAAGTTTCAATACCGTAACTTGAAGAATGCCTACGCAGATGGGCCGCGAGAAATTGGAGACGAAATTCTGCTCAGAGAGATTACTAAAAATTATATTTCCCCTGACGACGTAATAAGATTGACTGAGTATGCAAAAGGGCTAAAAATTAAAGCGGGGATAAGCTTTTTTGATGAAAATGACATGGATGACTTCGGCGAAGAAATATCAAACTTTGATTTTTTTAAAGCTCCTTCAGTCGAACTAACAAACACAAATTTGATAAATCGGATGTTGGGTTTTGAGAAACCCGTGTATGTATCCTTGGGTTGTCAAAGCGAATACGCTGTCGAGCAGGCTTTCGAGAGTTTTGAAGGTGATGACTGGGTCGCTATGCATTGTGTATCGAACTACCCCGTCTCGCTGCACAATTCAAAACTCGGATACCTGCGACACATGCAGTCGAAATGGGGTCGTCCTTTTGGTTATTCTAGCCACGACGACAACTGGGAAGTTTGTTTAGTTGCAATGGCTTTGGGTGCTAGTGTGATTGAGCGCCATATTACGTTTGACAAGGGCGCCCAGGGATTGGATCACTCAACTAGTTCTACCCCCGAGGAGTTCAAGAAAATCGCGCTGTTTGCCGAAAATTTTGACCTCATCGTTTCAGGAGATGGGCCTCGCGTGCCAAATCAAGGGGAAATGCTTAACCTTCAGAATCTTGGCAGGTCATATTATGCCAAGTCAAATATCGGGTCCGGTGAGAAGATAACTTTGAACAAGTTGGCATTTCGGGCGCCTCGAATCGGACTTGGTAAGATTGAAATGGAAGAGTTTATTGGGCAAGCGCCAATTGAGCCCATTAAGGCTGGGGCTGTGCTTAGTCGGTCTTCGTTTATCAAACAAGATGGTGTATCGGAAGCAGCAATTGAATATGCCCGTAGTAACACAATAGGCATCCCAGTACGATTGCATGACCTAGTCTCGATTGAAAATAAATTCCCAGTTGGTGCCTACGAATTTCATCTCTCATTTGGAGAGGTATTAGGAACCCTTCAGGCAGACCACTTTTGTTCAAAGCATAAATACAGCATCCATCTACCGGATTACATTAACTCGACGCAACTCATGGATCCGTTCTCGACTGACAGGCAGCAGGCAGCGGACAGTCATCAGATTCTAAAACGCACGGTCGAGTTTGCCGTAGCGCTGCAAGAACGAACCGGGCGACCAGTGCCTATCGTGGGGAGTTTCTCGGTCGTCCATAGCGACCTTAGCCAATTTTACGAACAACATGCCGCGCTATTGTTCGGCTACCGCGAGCAAGGTGTGTCAATCCTTCCACAATGGCTACCACCGATCGCGTGGTATTTCGGAGGCTCGGTAGTACTAAATGCCTTGAATCAGCAAAGAGACGTCGACTATATAAAACAATATTGCCTGCCAATTTGTATGGACGTTTGCCATTTATTTATGGGTGATAGCCTCTACAACTTTGGTTCGCAATCCATGATTGATTCTCTTAAACCCCACATTAGTCATGTGCACATCGCTGATGCGAAGGGGGTTGATGGGGAAGGCGTACATTTCGGTGAAGGCGATCGAATGAACCTTCCAATAATCGAATCAGTAATCAAGATTGACTGTATGAAAATAATTGAAGTCTGGCAAGGTCATTTAGATCAAGGTGCGGGTTTTGCCAAGGCACTGACATCACTTTGGAAATTATTCGGACAACGTTGAATGCTATTGAATAACATTCGCTGCTTTACAAATTTCATGCTCGATTTTTATCGTGAACTCAAATCTACAACATAGGAATTATTTATGAAGGGCGCAATTTTCGTTACTGTTCGGTCAAAGTCAACTCGGCTTCCCAACAAGGCAATGCTCGAAATAAAATCGAAGCCAACAATCCTGCATGTTATTGAGCGAGCCAAACGCTCAAAGATTGCCGATAAAGTCGTGGTATGTACCACCGACCAACCCGAGGACGATACGATTTGCGCGATTGCCGAGGAGTGTGGCGTTGCTATATTTCGTGGTAGTGAGTCCGATAAATTGGAACGGTGGCTTGGAGCCGCTCGTCAGTTTGGTATAGATTATTTCGTTACGGCTGACGGCGATGACCTATTCTGTGACCCCATTCTTAATGACATGGCGCTTAGCCAGTTTAAGAATGGATCAGCCGACTTCATACAGTCTTCAGTGGTAATTCCAGGGGCATTCACTTACGGTATTCGCACCTCTGCATTAGAAAAAGTCTGTGAGATTAAAGACACTAATCAAACAGAAATGATGTGGGTTTACTTTACACAAACTGGATTATTCAAAGTAGAAGAACTCGCGGGTGAGTTGTCTTCTTACGCTCGCGATGGGGTGAGAATAACTCTTGACTATCAAGAAGACTTCAATTTCTTCACAGCCGTCTTTGACGGGTTATACGAGCAAGAGCCGACCATGGATTTGAAAAGCGTGCTTAATTACCTTGACAATCATCCAGAAATTCCACTAATTAACGCTTCGTTTAATGACGCTTGGTCAGCCAATCAAGTTGTCAATACAAATTTAATGCTTAAAGCACAATATCAATATTTAGTAAAAGGAGAGAATTGATGAGCACACCAGAACAACTGAATCCGTCTAAATATTTAGGGAATGAACTTAAATATTTGGAAAAAGTTTTGCGCGCGGAATCCTGGTCAGGAACAAGTGGCGGCTGGACTCAAACGCTCGAGCAAGAATTTGCTAAGAAAATGGGTATGCGATATGGCATTGCTTTCAATTCTGGGACGGCAACCTTACATGCGGCACTCGAGGCTGTCGGTGTCGGTGCTGGTGACGAAGTTATTTCGCCCGCATTAACGGTCATCATGGATACCACAGCCACTTTTCACGCTAACGCTATCCCTGTTTATGCAGATGTAAATCCGGAAACGTTCAATATCGATCCTATTGATGTTGAGCGCAAGATAAGCAACAAGACGAAGGCCATATTGGCAGTTTCACTATATGGCCTTCCTCCAGATCTTCCGAAGCTTAGACAGATTGCTGATCATCATGGTATTGCGCTCATTGAAGACAATGCTCAGTGCGTTCTCAGTACGGTCAACGGCTCGATGGCGGGCACCTTTGGCGATCTTGCTTCATATAGTTTTGAGACCACGAAGCATTTGTCCTGCGGTGAAGGGGGAATACTGGTGACTAATAGCGAATCACTGGCCGAAATAGCAAGAAAGATTGGCGGTCACGGTTTCAAGAATCTCAAAGCAGAAGAAGGCCGTACTCGCTTAAATCAGGAAATTTTCCAGAATCCTGACTATTTGCGTCACGATGTGCTTGGCTGGAATTATCGCTTGAGTGAATTTGGATCTGCCGTTGCGCTTGCGCAGCTTGAACGCCTAGAACAGTTAGTCGATCTTCGAATTAAGAGTGCATCGTTATTTATTGAAGCAATGCGCGAATGCGACTATTTGATTCCGCAATTGACGCCCGAAGGATATACCAATTCCTACTACACATTGGGTGTTCGGTACGAGGGCGAAGAGCGTATAGGGGTCTCGTGGAAAGAATTCCGTGCGGAATATGTTAAGCAGGGCGGCGATGGAATCTATTCCGCCTGGATGGTTCCTTATCTCGAGCCCATGGTAGCCACCCGCCAGTTCGCTAGTCGCTGTCCTTCAGTGTACAAAGAGGTCACCTATGCTGCCGGCCTTTGTCCCGTGGCGGAGCAGGTACAGAAAAAGCTGATGCAGTTCAAGACCAACTATCGAGATCTGGATTTGGCGCAGAAAAAAGTAGAAATATTGGCAAACGTTATACGTACATTTAAAGGGTAAATGAGGTGGGCATAGAAGCTTCTGTTATTGTTACTGGGTCGACTGGGCTAATCGGTCGTGAGCTTACCAAGCGTTTGCGGGAATTAGGCTATCGAGTATTGGAGGCAGATCTTTCTCTTGGGCACGATTTTACGAATCAGGATTTCGTGAAGGAGTGGTTTAGTGAGAACAAGGCTGAACACCTGATTAATCTCTTTGCACTAAATGACGCGGTTACGATCAATAGAAAATCCACCACTTTTCTTGATGTAGACCTTGAGTCTTTTCGATTATGTATGGAGGTCAACGTCGTTGCTCTATTATCTGTGTGTCGCGAGTACATAAGGAATCAAACGACTGGAAATATTATTAATTTCTCGTCAATTTATGGCGCGGTTTCCCCTCGTCCTGAAATGTACAGAAATGGTGAGAAATTCATTGGCTACAGTGTTTCTAAAGCAGCGGTAATGCAATTGACAAGACACCTCTCCACCCATACAGCTCCCCAATTTAGAGTGAATTGTGTATTACCAGGTGGGATATTTGTTGATCAGCCTGCTGACTTTGTGGCAAGTTATTCAAAAAATGTACCTATTGGCCGAATGATGAGGCCTGACGAGATAATTGGAGTTGTGGAGTTCCTTCTATCGGACAAATCAAGTTATTGCACAGGAGGAGTCTATCCCGTTGATGGGGGCTGGACAGCATGGTAGGAACTCCAGTTGCACTTATCACCGGGATTAGCGGGCAAGACGGCTCATACATGGCCGAATTTCTTTTAACTAAAGGTTATAAGATTTACGGAATTACTCGCGATCCATCGCTAGCCGTAACAAAAAATGTGCACCACCTCGCCGATAGGGTTACATTAGTTTATTCATCTTATGAACTCCACCAACTAGTTGATATTATCAAAGAAACTGGACCCACTGAAATTTACAATTTTGCAGGCCAGTCTTATGTGAGTAAATCATGGAGCATGGTTGAGGAAACCATACATAGCCAAGGCATCTTAACAAGTCGAATATTGGAGGCAATACTTGCGACTGACCAGTCGATCAGGTTCCTAAATGCGTCCAGTTCAGAAGTTTTCACTCCACAGAATGATAATCAACTCGACGAATTCTCTTTGATTCAACCCTACAACCCATACGGCTGTGGGAAAGCACTTGGTCATTGTATGGTAGACGCATACAGAAATACTAGAGGAATTTTCGCAGTTAACGCAATACTTTTCCCGCACGAGTCACCTCGACGAAATGCAAATTTCGCCTTCAAAAAAATTATTAATGCTGCGGTCGCGATCAAATGCGGCAGTAAAGAGCGCTTAAAACTTGGAAATCTTCATGTCCGTCGGGACTGGGGCTATGCCCCATCCTTCGTGGCTGCCATGCACTCAATGCTTTCTGCCAATATCGCAAAGAACGTGTGCTTGTGCACTGGGCAAGCCAGAAGCGTAGAAGATATTGTTAATCAAGCTTTTTGTTATCTTGATCTGGATTGGCAAGACCATGTCGATGTCGATCGAAGCTTACTCCGGGTCAGTGAGCCGATGACCATTTGTGGTAATCCAGCCGGTGCCGCTGCAGTACTAGAGTGGAGGCCGGCGCTATCTTTCGAAGAGATGATTTCACGTGTAATTGATTTTGAGATGCGATTAGCTAGAGGCTTGGATGTAGATTATAGAAATGAATATCCGAGTTTCGAGCCTGCCGTGATGTGATATTCACGCAACCGTTTCTGAATAATTTTCGATACTGCTATAAAATAAATGAAAAATAAATGAAAAATAAATTACTAAAACTACTGAAGCCGATCATAAAGCCGATATTGGCTTTAATTAATTTAGTCGGGCATTCATATGTTGCACTACTTTGTAGAATTGAATATCGGCGACAATCTTTAAACAGAAATGAACGACCGCTTGAGTTTGAGTTTGTATTTCGCAAGATTTCAGAGAGATGGCCCTCTAAGCTATGTGATGTTGGAACTGGGCTGACTGCATTACCTCACCTGATAAGAAACTGTGGAATACTAGTGACGTCAATCGATAATATTGTAGATTATTGGGGTTTTGGCTATGTCAATCGCCATTATCACGTAATGCACGATGATATTAAGAACTCCAAGCTGCCCGCTGGCGAGTTTGACATGGTTGTTTGTGTGAGTGTGATTGAGCACATCAAGGAGCATGCGCTTGCGATGCAAGGTATGGTAAGACTGTTACGTCCCGGAGGCAGTTTAATTTTAACGTGTCCTTTTAATGAAAATAAATACGTTGAAAATGTCTACAAGCTAAAGGGGTCCGATGCGCGTCAAGATTACCCTTTTGTAACTCAGGCCTTTTCACGTCACCAAGTTAGTGAATGGCTATCCTTGTGTAATATAGAGCTGGTTGATCAGGAATATTGGCGATTTTATGATGGAGAATACTGGACTTGTGGTTCTATTTTACCAAAACCGATAAAGGTTACAGCTAACGAGCTACATCAAATCAGCTGTATTGAATTCCGCAAATTGGATTAGTAATATTAAATTTTGTCTGGTCGCTGGAAAGATCCAATCCCCCTCTCTGAATATACTGGCGATTATTTATGCGATTTGGGCAAAGTTTATTAAAGACCTGGTTGCCGCCGGTCATAGTACCCGTAATCCAACGTCTTCGACGTAACTGTATTCGATTTGAAGGCAGTTATGAAAACTGGGAAGATGCCTTAGCAGATTGCACGGGGTATGACGCAGAATCAATCCTCGCTAACGTTCTCAAAGCATCATTGAAAGTCAAGCGGGGAGAAGCAGTTTATGAACGAGACTCGGTATTATTCGACAGCATTGAGTACGCTTGGCCGGTAACCGCCGGATTAATGTTGGCTGCGGCACTGAATTATGGTCGTCTGGATGTAATTGATTTCGGTGGCGCTTTAGGAAGTAGTTATTTTCAGAATCGGGTATTCTTAGACGAGCTTACTCAAATAAGATGGTCGGTTATTGAGCAGTCACACTATGTTCGAGCAGGGCGTGAGCACATAGCGGATGAAAATCTGCGATTTTATGAAACATCTGAGCAGTGCCTCCTTGAAAATCAACCTAATGCCGTGCTGTTTTCGAGTGTATTACAGTATTTACCTGAGCCGAGATTAGTTGTAGATAGCTTTGCTAAATTGGGTGTTGATTACCTGATAATTGACCGGACACCTTTTCTAGTCAACGAGGAGGCGTCCTTAATTAAAATGCAGCGAGTGCCATCGTCAATATATGCAGCTAGTTATCCGTGTTGGTTTTTCAATATGACTGATTTTATTCAATCTATAGAAAAATTAGGTTACAAAAAAATAGTGAAATTTAATTCATTGGATAAATTATCTAATCTTGCTAGCTGGCAAGGTCTCATTTTCAAGAGAACGAACAATAAATGACTTACTCAAACAAAACAGTGATCATCACTGGCGGCCTTGGTTTTGTAGGATCCTCTCTAGCGCGTGCGCTTGTTGCACAAGGGGCTAAAATAACTTTAGTAGACAGCCTTATTCCTCAATATGGGGGCAATCTTTACAATATTCACGATATTCGTGATCGGGTAACGGTTAACGTTTGTGATGTACGCGATCCTTTTGCTATGGCATATTTGCTGCAGGGTAAAGATTACCTGTTTAACCTCGCTGGGCAGACCAGTCACTTAGACTCAATGAGCGATCCTCAGACAGATCTAGATATTAACGCTACGGCTCAGTTGGCAATATTGGAAGCCTGTCGTAAATCTAATCCGGGTATCAAGATTGTATTCGCTAGCACTCGTCAGCTTTACGGTAAGCCTGATTATCTCCCAGTCGACGAAAAGCACCCGATTCGCCCTGTGGACGTTAACGGCATTAATAAACTAGCCGGCGAGTGGTATCACCTGCTGTACAACAATATTTATGGTATTCGAGCTTGTGCGTTGCGCCTGACCAACACATACGGTCCTGGTATGCGCGTCAAAGATGCCCGACAGACTTTTTTAGGTATATGGGTGCGCATGTTGATCGAAGGCAAGCCGATAAAAGTTTTTGGCGACGGTATGCAATTGCGCGACTTCAATTATGTCGATGATTGTGTGGGGGCACTGCTGCTTGCGGGAGCAAGCGATACATCAAATGGAAAGGTATACAACCTTGGTAGCACCGAGGTTTTAGGTCTGAAAGCTCTGGCAGAAATGATGTTGGGGCTGGGGCGCAATGGTACATACGAACTAATACCTTTTCCGCCGGAGCGAAAGGCAATCGATATCGGGGACTACTACAGCGACTTCACCCTGATTACCGACGAATTAGGATGGACGCCGAAAGTTTCCATGGCTGAAGGATTGGCAAGGACCGTTGCCTATTATCAAGAACATCAATCCCACTACTGGCAGGACTAAGCGGCTGAAATTTTGTAAATGTGCCGTCTCGTTAGATCAAACTTTCGCGTGTAATAAGGACTGACAATGATTTTGATGAACGATTTTCAGAGAGAACCCCCCGAGCTACGTAATGCCATGTTGACCGCCGCTCAAAGAGTAATCGAGTCGGGTTGGTATGTGCTCGGCACCGAAGTTGCCACTTTTGAGGAGCGATGGGCCGCTGTATGCGGCGTGGGGTATGGAGTGGGCGTTGGTAATGGTATGGATGCGATCGAAATTGCATTACGTGCGATGGATATCGGACCTGGCGATGAAGTTATAACCACTCCGATGACGGCTTTTGCCTCGGTGCTAGGGATATTGCGTTCCGGAGCTACACCAGTTTTAGCGGACATAGAGCCGAACACTGCCTTGCTCTCACAAGATAGCGCGGCGCGCTGTATATCAACCAAAACCAAGGCGGTATTGCTGGTGCACCTCTATGGTCAAGTTCGTGCAATGGCATCGTGGCAGGAATTTTGCACGACTAAGGGCATATCCTTGATAGAGGATTGCGCCCAAGCGCATCTTGCTACTTGGCAAGGCAAAGTAGCAGGGAGCTTTGGTGTGGCTGGGGCCTACAGCTTCTATCCCACAAAAAATCTCGGTGCGCCAGGCGATGCGGGCATGCTTGTGACAAATAACTTAGCCATTTCAGAGCGCGCTGGCCGTATACGCAACTATGGCCAAAGTGTTCGGTATCACCATCCGGAACTGGGCATGAACAGCCGTTTGGATGAAATCCAGGCCGCCATGCTGACTACACGGATGAAATGGCTGCCTGAGTTTACCGAAAGGCGACGGGAGATTGCCCAAGCTTACCGTGAGGGCATCAATAGCCCGCTGGTAACGCAGCTCGCGCCGCCAGAGGAGCCGTCGGCTCATGCATATCATCTATACGTAGTTTCTTGCCCGTTGAGAGACGATTTGCAAACGCATCTCAAAGAACATCAAGTTCAGGCACTGATCCATTATCCCATTCCTGTCCAGGCACAAGCGCCTTGCATGCACATAAAACGTGACCCTCTGGGGTTGACGATTAGCGAAGCTCATGCCGCACAGTGTTTGTCATTGCCATGCCATCCGCAAATGTCAGACGAAGATGTAAAAAAAGTAATTAATGCAGTAAACGGATTTAATTCTATATTATAAAAATATTACAAAACAAGCCGTCCCGTGTTGCGAAAAGATTTCTTAATTAATAATCGGCATATACTGCAAAACCCAGCTACACCAGCAGCTTTTGGCAAAACGTTCATAATAGTATTTATATTTAAAGTGAAAATAATATTACTGCAGTGGTTTCGGATAAAATGACAACAAGCCTTTTAATATGCCGAAAAACAAAATCTTTAAATTCTTTAAAATCAATAATAAAAAGGATTGCTGGTGAAGTAGTCGTTGCTACAGATTCAATAGAGCTTGTTGAGATTGCGAGAGGTATTGATCGAATAAGTAAAGTTTTATTTCTCGAGAAGATTGAGTCGCTCTATACCGTCTCAGATAAAGTTGTAACATTGTTAAATGAAATTAATTTATGGTTAGCTGAAATAGCCAATAAAAAAGGTCTTCCAAGTGAAATAATGTTTTGGCCTGCTCATTGTGAAGGGGGGGGGAGTACACAACGAATCCAAGATGGTTTGCTATTGCTAAATTCATACATAACAATTATTCAAGAGGTAAATCCATCTGAGATAATTATTTTGAAAGAGCAAGGCTATTCCTTTGAAGAAACAATATTAACACACTGCGCAGACCATCTGGGTGTTGGATGGAGAATGATTAATAGTAGGTCAATTACTTTAAATATTGTCGATCTGCGCACAAGACTATATCCATTGTTAAAGGAAATTTATACAGTTACTCTTGTGGTTTTCTATAAGATAATGTACCAATACCCCTTAAAAAGAGGCGAAGGAAAAAAAAATGTCGTAATTCAGGTATGTGGCTCTGCTAGTAATAAAGTAATTAATCACACTGTGCCATTAATAAAATCACTAAATAAAGTGGGTTTTGAAGGTATCGCATTATGTTGGGGCACAGGCAGAAGTATTAATACTCTACGCAAAAACAATATAACTACGATACCACTGGAGAAGTATGTCACATGGCAGATGCTACTGGAATCATGGTATTTTGCAATATTAGCTTGGAAATTCTCAAAAACAAAAAGAGATAGTTTTTTAAGTGGGGAGTCGTGCGAATATTTAGTCCTACGACATGCCCTTTGGCAAACAATGAAGGACTATCTAATTGGTGATGTACCTAGACGATATAGACTATTTAGCGCGGCTAGTATCTATTGGAGGAAAAATCCAGCTTGTGCATCCAGGCTATGGACACGAGTGATGCCTGAAGGTGTAATTGCCTATCGAGCTATCCCGAAGGATCGTCCAATTTTTCAGTTCTGGCAACCAGGTTGGCCTTACCAATTGTACTGGCCATATAAGGCTCGAGATATACCGGTTGACTACACTTTTGCTTTAAGTTCGGCACATATCACTCAACTTATCAATGATGAAAATATACCTCCTGATACGGTAACCGTTGTCGGAATGCCTTGGATGAAATTTATCAAAGATTTTAGTATTGCTAATACTAAACTGGCATCACGACAAGCATTAAATATACCCCTTGACGCCAAGAGGTATATTTTTATAGACGCATTTGACTCAATTCGCGGTTACTTGTCAGTTGCTGAGCAGGCTTTTATTATGAATTGCGTCATTAAGTTAATAATAAATAATCCTGATGTATATTTTATAGTAAAAGCGAGGCCTTCTCCCCAAAAGGGATCATTCGAATTATTTTTTTCTAATAATCAGCAGCCTAATCTTATCGTTCTTCCAAGAGAAGACCTTCCTTATCACGCGCTAAATTCGGCCGATTTGATAATAACAAAATTTTCAACTTTAACCGTAGAGGGAATGATCTTAAAAGTTCCATCGGTAGGGGTTATACTGGACGGAGAAAAACATTTTGCATTTTCCGAAAATGCTATGCATTATTCGTATTCAATTGAAGACTTTATCCTCCTTATTCAGGGCCTGATAAGTGATATAGAAAGATTCAATACTTGGCGCGAAGCAATACTAACTAATTCAGAGAACTTTCTTAGAAAACATTTATATATTGACGCCGAAGATCCGAATGTGTTGATAGCCAAAAAATTAGCTACCTTACTACTTTGTGAATAACAGAGTTGCTGTCCCATCTCTTTGATAATAGTTATTGATCAAAGGTCAAAATAAATAAGTATATCGATGAAAACACTGCCATTAAAAATAGTAATTATTTCTGATTGGTATTCAGAAGGGATGGGATATGCAGAAAATTTTTTACCTAAAGCATTGGCGGCTCAAGGTCACGATGTTCACTTGTTAACATCAACTGCTCAAGTATATTATACTTCTAAATCATATAACAAAACATACGAACCGTTTCTTGGTCCAAGTGTAGTAGATCCGGTCGTAAAAATAATTGATGGTTATACGTTGCATCGCCTACCATTGATCCCATCGAAATTAAATGGCATGCCGGGAATCGAAGGACTCTATTCCTACCTCGAGTGCCTTAGCCCTCAAATCGTTCAGGTATTTGAGATCGCATCAAGCACCACTTTTATAGCTGCCGACTACTGCACAAAGACTGGCTGTAAATTATTCATCGAATCACATACCCATGCGTCTGTATTCAAAGGTGCGGACAAACGATATCCGCTCGGTATTCTGATAAATGCTGTTAACCTGTTCAGATGTTACTGGTACAGAAAAGCGTTATCCAATGTTAATGAAGCAACCATTAAGTGCTATCCAATTGCATCCGATGTAGCGAAAATTGTTGAAAATGAATTTGGAATTTCTAAGCAAAAGATTGAAATTCAATCTCTCGGTGTTGATACGTCAATTTTTCACCCTCCGAAAGGAGATTTTGTAGATGAACTTGTGAAACTACGAAAAAAAATAGGCTTAGAAGAAAATAGTTTTGTCTGCATATATACTGGGCGATTCTCTTCAAGTAAAAATCCCCAATGTTTAGCTAAAGCAGTTGGCAATCTGCAAAAAAAAGGCGTTAATATTCAAGGGTTATTCGTTGGAAATGGAACAGAATTAGAAGTAGATGAAATAAATAAACATAAGGGATGTTTTGTTCATCCATTTGTACCGGTAAATGATCTGCGAAAGTTCTATTGGATTGCAAATATTGGAGTCTGGCCTGCACAAGAATCGACTAGTCAATTGGATGCAATAGCTTGTGGATTGCCAATAATTGTAAGTAGTAATGTTAAGGTGAGTGAAAGAGTTGATGGAAATGGTTTGCTTTATAGGGATGGGGACGAGATTAATCTCGAAGAAAAGATTTATCAAATGTACTTAAACGAAGATATCCAGGGCATGTCTGAGATCGGGCTGTCTAAGATAGAGACTCAATTTAGTTGGAACGCAATCGCAAAGTGCCGAATTAGCGATTACCAACGCGCGATTATGGGTTAGTCCCTTAACGAGTTTCTCTGACTAATAAATGGAGTTTGTTTTGCTAATACTTAGTAGAATTTTGATCGTATTTGGAACCCGGCCAGAAGCAATAAAAATGAGCCCGGTTGTTAAACAACTCACTCAGGTTGGGCAATTTGACGTGCGTGTTTGCGTAACTGGTCAACATAGACAAATGCTTGATCAGGTACTTTCTCTATTTGAAATTACGCCATATTACGATTTAAATATAATGAGGGATTCACAGGACTTAACAGACATTACAGTAGGTGTCTTAACAGGGCTTCGCGAGATTTTGAAAAAGTGGAGACCCGATCATATTATTGTGCATGGTGATACCACCACTACTCTGGCAGCAAGTATGGCCGCTTTCTATGAGCGTATTCCTGTTTCACACGTTGAAGCAGGATTACGAACTGGAAATCTATATTCGCCGTGGCCAGAAGAAGCAAATAGAAGAATTACTAGCGTAGTTGCTACAACGCACTTCGCCCCTACTGATACCGCACGAGATAATTTGATCCGTGAAGGCGTAGTCGCTAGCTCAATACACATAACCGGAAATACCGTTATAGATGCCTTATTGTCAACAGTAGATACAATAAGAAGTGGTAAAAGTATTCTAGCTGATTTCAACACGAAATTCAGTTTTCTTGACGAAAATAAGAAGCTAATTCTAGTAACTGGACATAGACGTGAAAACTTTGGGTCGGGAGTTATTGGTTTATGTTCAGCATTAAAGGAGCTATCCTCTAGAGAGGATATTCAGATAGTCTATCCAGTGCATCTAAACCCAAATATTAAAGAACCGGTGTTTAGGCTTCTCGGAGAATCACCGAGGATCCATTTAATTGATCCGCAAGATTACTTGCCTTTTGTGTACTTGATGGAAAAGAGTTATTTAATAATTACAGACTCCGGTGGTATACAGGAGGAGGCTCCTTCGCTTGGCAAGCCAGTTCTGGTGACACGCGACACGACGGAACGTCCCGAGGCGGTAGATGCGGGGACAGTTAAGCTTGTCGGCACTGATAGCATTCGAATAGTTAATGAAGTTGTTAAATTATTATGCGATAAACAGTACTATAAGCGGATGGCAAATGCGCACAATCCGTACGGTGATGGGTTGGCTGCCTCAAGAATAGTAGAGGTTTTTCAAAAAAACAGTTTTAGGATGCAATATGAGTGAACAGTTTAAAAAAGTTTCTATAATTGGATTGGGTTATATTGGACTTCCGACGGCGGCTATATTGGCAAGTTCTGGCGTAAAAGTGGTCGGTGTTGATATAAATAAAGATGCGGTAAATATTATAAATGCGGGTAATGTACATATAGTGGAACCAGAGCTCGATGTACTAGTTCGCAATGCTGTAAAAACAGGAATGTTAAAAGCTACGACCACGGTAGAAGAGTCCGATGTTTTTTTAATCGCGGTTCCTACTCCATTTATGGATGGACATAAACCAGACCTCTCATACGTGAAAGCAGCGGTAGAGTCTATCGCACCCGTGCTCAAGAAAAATAACCTTATCATCTTGGAGTCGACATGCCCTGTGGGTACTACGGGCAATATATCGCGATGGATGTCCGCCCTTCGAGATGATCTAAGCTTTCCAAAAAGTAGCGATGATTTTCCTGACGTTAATATTGCATACTGTCCAGAGCGCGTTTTGCCCGGTAGAATATTATACGAACTCGTTAATAACGACCGAGTGATTGGTGGATTGACGTCTGAGTGCTCAAATAGAGCAGAGATATTTTACAAAACCTTTATTACTGGTCAATGCTTACTTACCGACTCACGTACTGCCGAAATGTGCAAGCTAACTGAAAATTCATTCCGCGATGTAAATATCGCATTTGCAAATGAATTATCATTAATTTGCGATGAACAACAAATCAATGTTTGGGAGCTCATTAAGCTTGCTAATCATCATGTTCGCGTAAATATCTTAAATCCGGGTCCTGGTGTTGGCGGACATTGTATCGCTGTTGATCCGTGGTTTATAGTAGATTCGGCACCGAAACTATCACGACTTATTCGGACTGCTCGTGAGGTCAATGACAGCAAGCCAGATATGGTTATTAATAAAGTAATGACAGCAATAACAGAGTTACCCACTGAAACCATAGCGTGCCTAGGATTATCTTTTAAAGCTGATATTGATGACCTTCGAGAGAGTCCTGCTGTAGAAATCGTACTTAAACTCGCTACTAAAGGAATAAAGCAAATCTTCGTTGTGGAACCCCATATTAAGTCGCTTCCAGCAAAACTTGCTAAATTCTCTAACGTCACTTTAGTGAAATTGGACTGCGCACTTTCTTCTTCTGAGCTTTTATTGATTCTTGTTGATCATAAAGAATTTTTAAATATTCAGGATGAGCAGTTAGCTTATAAAAAAATTATTGATACTCGAGGTATTTTGCGAGGACGCTCAGGGGGTACTTAATTATGTATAAAATAAATCCTAAAGTCTTGATGTTGGCTTGAGTAACCAGTCCGCACTGAAGAATTCAAATTTTTAAACCGTAACTCCATATTTAGTCCGCCGTGATAGCGGCATGTTTTGCTGCACCACCTGCAACGCAACTCCAAAATAGGCTAAAAATAAGCCCCGGGCCTCAGAAGAATCCACATTTCGTAGCTTTTTCAACACGTCACCCAGCGAATTTTGAACTATTTTATGTTATAAGAGTTATGGAATTATGTTATTTCATTGCGCAGTGTTTAGTATCAATTGAAAGATTTCATGGAACATTTCGTTACGCTTTTTGATCGCTCATTCCTTCCGCAAGGATTGGCACTTCATGCATCGATGGAGCGTCATGTTGCAAATTATACTTTGTGGGTATTATGTGTTGATTCTGATTCATATACTATTTTATCAAAGCTTAATTTAAATAATATTCGCTTGTTGAGTGTTGCTGAGCTTGAAACTGAAGAGTTACTTAAAGTTAAATCATCACGTAGTATAGGTGAATATTGCTGGACATTAACCCCATTTTCACCTCGCTTTGTGTTTGATCAAGATGATAGTATTAGCCGTGTTACTTACATCGATGCCGATGTATGGTTCCGTGCGGATCCAACGGTTTTATTTTCTGAATTCGAATCTTCTGGTGCAGGTGTTCTGATTACCGATCATGCTTACGCGCCAGATTACGATGCTTCGGCAATATCTGGAAAATATTGTGTTCAATTTATGTCTTTTCTCAGAATTGAAGGTGAAGCAGTAAGGAATTGGTGGGCTGATCGTTGTATCGAATGGTGTTTTGCTCGTAGTGAAGATGGTAAGCTCGGCGATCAAAAGTATTTAGATGATTGGCCTGAAAGGTTTGGAAATCAAGTTCATGTACTTTCTAATAAAGAACTTGCATTGGGTCCGTGGAATGCGACACGATTTCCATATAATAC
>CAIWAO010000021.1 GCA_903910745.1 uncultured Burkholderiales bacterium | reverse complement strand
TGTACAGTCATGCCACACAACCAAAATATGAGTACCGCCATAAATGGCGTGTCGGTGATATGGTAATTTGGGACAACAGAGCCGTGATGCATCAGGCAAATGCAGACTACGATCCCAATGAGTATCGCTACTTGTATAGAGTTATGCTTAAGGGATCAGCACTGAGTGGTGTGACCCATTAAAAGGGGCAGAGGTGAGGATTGAAAATGTGCAAGTATGAGTACTAACGAGTCTCAGGTATCGTACCGGGGGTAATCCAGATTTTTACTACTAGCCTCAAGATAGCGAATCATTGCTGGCCACTCCAAAATTCCGTACGGTCTTCTTGTTGTAGGCTGATATAGATGTGCTGTGTGCTCAAGAACAGTTTCACTTGGAATGTCTAGCTCCGTCCTGCTTGCCATCGCATCTACTTGCGCTCGACAAGCGGTTTCTAATTGATACATCGTATTAAACGCT
Organism: uncultured Burkholderiales bacterium; assembly: GCA_903910745.1. GTDB lineage: Bacteria > Pseudomonadota > Gammaproteobacteria > Burkholderiales > Burkholderiaceae_C > Limnohabitans. The sequence goes on along the minus strand of CAIWAO010000021.1, from coordinate 2,272 downwards.
TGCTGGATAGTAGCACCACAAGTCAAAAGCCCATGATTCTTGAGAATCATGGCATCATGACTACCAAGGTCGGACACCAACCTGATGCGCTCCTCCAAATCAACTGCAGGTCCCTCATAGGCGTGATAGCCAATGTGGTTGTTAAACCGGATGGAGGTCTGGGACATAGGCAGGAGCCCACATTTCATTGCTGACACTGCAATTCCTGCGCGTGTGTGGGTATGTATTACGCACCGCACATCTGGTCGAGCTTTATGAATAGCACCGTGAATCACGTATCCAGACTTATTAATTCCGTAATCAGTATCGGTTTTATCCAAGATATTTCCCTCAACGTCAATTTTGACCAAACTAGAAGCAGTAATTTCTTTGTAAAGAAGACCATAAAGGTTAATCAATAAATGATCTGTTCCCGGGATACAGGCCGTTATATGGTTGTAAATTAGATCGGTCATTCCGTAAAGATCCACCAACCTGTAACAAGCAGCTAAAGCAACCCGGGTTTGCCATTCCTCCTCAGAGACGCTATTCTTGACGGATTTAAACTGTGTATCATATTTCATAAAAAATCCTAATTTTCAAAACCAAAGTAAGACGATTTCAAGTTTACACTTACTTTGAATGAAAATATCTCATTACAAACAACTTCAAATCTATTTTCAAAATGCTGCATTTGGATTGACCGAATCATCACACATGACGACTTTATATCACTGAGCAACCTTGGGATTAAAATTATGTCTACGAGACTTCTTATTTGGGCAGCATTAGCGGGTGCATTTATACCAGTAATGGCAATATTAAACGGTAGACTGGGTAGGTCAATTGGGGAGAGTCTTCACGCACCTGTCATCCTGTTCTCAATAGGTTTTGTTTTTTGTTGTCTTTGCTCCTTTTATTTCACAAAATCCTTACCAGGAACTAGCGAGCTTGATCAAGCCAAGCCCATCGAGTTCTTAGGCGGATTTATTGTTGCCTTTTATGTGATCAGTGCAACTTTGCTTGCCCCCCGAATTGGGGTCGCCAACTTCATAGTTTGCGCAGTTTCAGCTCAAATAATAACATCAGTCCTCATTGATAATTACGGCTTATTAGGAGCGACTGTTCGACCAGTCAGCACACTTAGACTATTTGGTATTGGTCTTTTATTAATTGGGCTCGTCATTACCCAAATTTCAGATTTAGAACCAACAACTCAAAACTAAAAAAAGACTGCACTATCGTTTCAGTATTTTCAAAGTTTTAAGTATTTGGTTTTTGCTAATTGAAATTTAATGCGAAGAAATTTTCAAATTATTGTGAACTGCTTTAACCGACGTAATTTTTGTTGCTAATTCAGTAGCTTGGTCAGATTCACCTTGACTAGAAACCGTTCCTGTTAAGTCAACCACTCCTTGATCAGTTCTTACTTTAATATTTCGTCCATTTGTAAGATTGTCTTGAGCAAAAGCAACCTTAACTCTTGTCGTAATGGTTGTATCATCAATATACTGACCAGCGGTGTCTGTGGTCGTATCAGATGCATACGCTGCAATATTCAAAGTGGATAAAGTCCAAAATATTATTTTGGCATACAGTTTTATATTCATATTTTTTCCTGAGATTGGGATCCTTTGGTTTTATCAATAAATGAAACTCAAACCGAGAAGGACATTCGTTGGGGATATCGAATGGTTATTTTGATTTAAAAGTATCGACAATATCTGATTTAACATTCCCAACGGCTGACTGCACTGCACCCAAGCCTTTTTGAATTGAACCCTCTGCCTTTAGATCTCTATTACCTACTAACTCTCCGACAACCTCCTTCACTTTACCCGCTGCTTGGTCTTTGATACCCTTAAACTGCTCTTTATTGATACTCATGATTAACTCCTAATATATTTAAAAAATACGGACGTGTACTTAGTTTGCACCAAGAGCTACTACTATATTTTTTAATTCAAAGTTGGTCTGTTGGAAGTCGTACCCAAAAAAAATTTAAATAACAGCGGAAAGCTTAATTTCGACATATACAAAGTGAGGTTTATTAGTGAAGTTTATTGGTGAGATTTATTTATGAGCTTGAACAAGAAGCTTGAGTGAGGGACTCAAATAAGCATCAACCTTAATAATCAGGCATTACAGATTCTTGAATTGGATTACCCGCCTGATTTCTCCAAACGTCATAACAATCTACTCCGCAGTAATAAGCAACATAATCACTTGCCTCCGGAATGACTGCCTCGCTAATAGGGACTTCTTTTAAACATATATTACACGACACGTAATC
>CAIWAO010000020.1 GCA_903910745.1 uncultured Burkholderiales bacterium | reverse complement strand
TGAAGAAAAAAAGGAAGAAAAGAAAAAAGAAGAAGGTAAGAAAGAGGAGAAGAAAGAAGGCGGTGAGAAAAAAGAAGAGAAGAAAAAGGAAGAAGGTAAGAAAGAAGAGAAAAAAGAGGGCGGCGAGAAAAAAGAAGAGAAAAAGAAAGAGGAAGGCAAGAAAGAGGAAAAAAAAGAGGGGGGTGAGAAAAAAGAAGGCGGTGAGAAAAAAGAGGGGGGAGAGAAAAAGGAATCCAAAAAAGCGGCCCCTCAGCGAACCTACGAAGGGATTGAGCCACTTTTTTACCTAGACTCTAAGCGCCAACCCTACATCGAGCCTTTTAATGAGCGCGGCGAAGATAAATACTACCTGTGCAGAGGCACAGTTGGTGAGTGGTATAGGGAGTTACTCACCAAAGATATGAATATATTGGCTGAAAAAATCGGTATAAAAACCGTAACGGGTAAGACCTGCGCCATGCGACTTGTACCCACTGAGAAGCCTCCTAAGTTACCCATTGTCACCATCGAGTTCTATATCAACACAGATGTGATGCGCACCTGCTTGCTGGGGGACAATTGTCCACAACCACGTTTTGTGATTTTCTCAGTAAAGGAGAAAACACTATACAGAACATATATTCTCAGTGACCATTCAAAACACATCTACAAAGAGTACTGTTTGAACAATAAAAGTGAGATCCTCGCAGAAACCTCATGCTGGAAGTTCTTTGAAGAGGAATAACCTCTTTTCTTAATATCAACAGTCTTAATGCTGTCATCTTATTTAATCTTACTGATTATTTAGATTTAGGCGATGCGGTAGGGAAATTCGACCCTAATTTAATTAGAAATCTATCGGGTAAACCACGATGTTTACCCACTCTATTTCTTGATGAAATAAGCCTTTGTGTACCTAACAGTTTGGTACTTTAAATTTTCGGTAAAAAAACAAAAAATTAGCACCTTGCAAGCTAGTCTTGCAACTCATTTCTTACAAAAATAAATATGGCTTCAGTTTCAATATCAAAGGTTTTTAAAAATTTCGGCACAAGCCAAATCATCAAAGGAGTATCCATTGAAATAGAGGACGGCGAATTTGTGGTTTTAGTGGGTCCCTCTGGTTGTGGCAAATCAACCCTACTTAGAATGATTGCTGGCTTAGAGGAGATCGGTGGTGGGGAGATCAGCATTGGCTCAAAAGTGGTCAACAACATGCCCCCCAAGGAACGAGACATTGCGATGGTGTTTCAAAACTACGCACTCTACCCACACATGACCGTTAGAGACAATATGGCTTTTTCTTTGATGCTGGCCAAGGAGAGTGAAACGAGCATTGAGCAAAGGATTTCAAAAGCCTCCAAAATTCTCGCCCTTGACACATTGCTTGATAGATTCCCACGCCAGTTATCGGGTGGTCAACGTCAACGTGTGGCTATGGGCAGAGCGATTGTGCGTGACCCTCAAGTGTTCTTATTTGATGAACCCCTATCAAACCTTGATGCAAATCTGCGCGTTTTGATGAGAACAGAGATCAAGGAACTTCACCAAAGACTCAAAACAACTTCTATTTACGTCACCCACGATCAAATAGAGGCAATGACCATGGCTGACAAAATCGTGGTTATGAAGGACGGACGAGTCGAGCAAATTGGTACGCCGCTTGAACTTTATGACTTCCCTGATAATAAATTCGTAGCTGGCTTTATTGGCTCACCCTCAATGAACTTTATGCCAGGCGTTGTTAGGGGCTCAAATGTAGTTCTGGACTCTGGGGACGCCCTACCTATTCCCAGCGGTGCAAGGACCGAGGAAGGTCAAGCTGTGAATTACGGGGTAAGGCCTGAGCACTTGAGCATTTGCAATGAGGGCATGGGCATCACGACCCAAGTCTTGGTTGTAGAGCCAACGGGGGCTGAGACGCAGGTTTTCTCAAAAGTAGCTGAACAACAAATAACCAGTGTGTTTAGAGAGCGCCATACCTTCAAACCAGGGCAGACGATTAGTCTCTTACCAGATGTTTCACGAGCGCACCTATTTGATCTAAACAGTGGACAAAGACTCAAGGCTTAAATCTTAAAATCTTAAATCCTAAGGCTTAAGCCCTGATTTTGACTCGGACAATGAGGAACTCTTCAATTTGTTATTCCTGAATTTTCTTATCCACAAACTCATACAAACTCTCACAGCCTCACTCACAAAGCCCTAAACAAAAGATTTTTTTCGCTTCAACCCAGGAGAAATCAACATGTCAGACGTAAATAAAATGAAATCAACACAGAACACCTCAATCTCTGAGTCTAAGACTCCCAATGAGGACAGAAGAAGCCTTATCAAGGCCTCCTCTGCTGCTGCAGTTGCAGGACTCGCATCGCCCTTCTTTTGGATCAAAGATGCAAGCGCACAGTGGAACAACACCGTTGAGAAGGGAGCTAAGTTACGCGTCCTAAGGTGGAAGCGGTTTGTCCAAGGTGATATGGACGCTTACCTCAGCAACATTGAAAAGTTCAAAGAGAAAACAGGTATTGAAGTGGTGGTTGACACAGAGAGTTGGGAGGACGTCAGACCCAAGGCTGCGGTTGCTGCAAACACAGGCGCTGGCCCAGACATTATCTTAGGCACCAATGATGATGCCAATTTGTATCCCGATAAGTTGTTAGACGTAACTGATCTTTGTGAGTATTTGTCCAAAAAATATGGCGGCTGGTATGACTCATGTGAGGCGTACCTCAAACCAGACGGCAAACACTGGATCGGTGTGCCTCTTGGCGCGACCGGCTCCATCATGGTTTACCGCGAGAGTCATTTGAAGGCTGCTGGTTTTAATACATTCCCAAGAGACACAGACGGATTCCTCAAAATGTTTAAGGCCTTAAAAGAAAAGGGAACACCTGGTGGTCTTGCACTTGGAAACGCTACTGGAGACAGTGGCTGGACGCATTGGCTGATTTGGGCTTTTGGCGGCTCAATCGTTGACAAGAACAACCGCGTCGTCATCGACAGCCCCGAGACTCATAAGGCTCTTGAATATGCTAAAGAGTTGTATGCGACCTTTGTCCCCGGCACTTTGTCGTGGCTTGATCCTAACAACAATAAGGCTTTCTTAGATGGTCAAATTAGTGCGACCAACAACGGAATTTCAATTTACTACGCTGCTAAAAACTCAACCGATCCAAAAGTAAAAGAGTTGGCTGCAGATATCAACCACTCTGTCATGCCGATTGGCCCGGTTGGCGTACCCACCGAGTATCACCTCTTCTTTAGTCAAATGATCATGAAGTACACCAAGTATCCTAATGCAGCGAAGGAGTTCTTGCGCTTCACGATGGAGAAGGAGCAATTTGATCCTTGGTTATTGGGTGCAGGTGGCTACATTTCCCAGCCGTTGAAGGCTTATGAGACAAATCCTGTATGGACCAATGATCCGAAAAATATGCCTTATAGAGACTCTGTGAAGCACTTAAGACCAGCAGGCTACGCGGGCAAATTGGGTTATGCATCTGCAGGCGCTTTGGCTGACTTTATTGTGCCTAACATGGTTGCTGAGGCGGCCTCTGGCGCTAAGACACCAAAAGAGGCTGCAGAGCGTGCTCAAAAGCGTGCTGAGCGGTACTACAAAGTTTAATCCGGTTTATATTTTCATAAGTTTCCATAAGTTTCCATAAGCTTCCCTAAATTTCCAAGTTCAAGTAAGAATTCATGTTCAAAAATCTACAAAATAATCGAAACGCGCTCGGACTGATGTTCATGATTCCGGCCGCGGCAATTTTGATTGTCTTTTTGACCTACCCGCTTGGACTTGGAATTTGGCTTGGCTTTACGGATACCAAAATCGGTCGAGGCGGGGAGTGGATAGGCCTTGAGAACTACATTTACCTTTGGGACGACTCAGTTACAAGACTCGCTTTGTTTAACACCATGTTTTACACAGTGGTTGCTAGCGTGGTTAAGTTCTTTCTAGGTCTGTGGCTGGCTATCTTGCTCAATGAGCGAATTCCTTATAAAACCTTTTTCCGCTCAGTCATCTTGTTACCCTATATTGTTCCAACCGCTTTGTCTGCCCTAGCCTTTTGGTGGTTGTATGACGCACAGTTCTCAATCATCAGTTGGGCTTTATTAAAAATGGGTTTGATAGACCATTACATTGATTTCCTAGGGGATCCCTGGAACGCGAGATTCTCAACAATTGCAGCCAACATTTGGAGGGGTGTTCCCTTTGTTGCAATTACACTGTTAGCGGGCCTGCAGACCATATCGCCCTCCCTGTATGAGGCCTGTGCAATAGACGGGGCGACTGGGTTTCAAAAATTCAGACACATCACGCTCCCCCTTCTTACGCCCATCATTGCGGTTGTGATGACGTTCTCGGTTTTATTCACCTTCACAGATTTTCAGTTGATATATGTATTAACCAGAGGGGGGCCGTTGAACAATACTCACCTGATGGCAACTCTGTCCTTTCAAAGAGCCATCTCAGGAGGGGCTTTAGGGGAAGGCGCTGCAATTGCTATTGCAATGGTACCGTTCTTACTTGCAGCCATACTGTTTAGCTTCTTTGGTCTACAAAGACGGGCGTGGCAACAAGGCGGCAAAGACTAATGAGAAAAATAAAATGACTGCAGACACGCAAAAGCAACACGAAATCCAAGAGCAAAGTCCAATTGAGCAGCACGGATCGAATTCCTCTCAGTCGGACTCTGATGGCAGTATGGATTATTTAGATACGTTTCAAAAACGGTTTATCACCACCCTCTTGCCCTTGGGTATTTTTGTATTTGTTTTATTGTTTCCCTTTTTCTGGATGACCATCACAGCAATCAAACCCGATGCTGAGTTGCTTGCGCACACGGGGAACCCTTTTTGGGTGATCAATCCAACCCTTGAGCATTTTGAAAAACTGCTTTTTCATACCTCCTACCCTCAGTGGCTTTGGAACACTGTAGTCATCTCGGTGATCTCGACTTTTGTGTCTTTGCTTTGCTCTGTTTTTGCAGCTTATGCAATTGAGAGGCTTCGCTTTAAGGGATCCAAACAGGTTGGGTTATCCATCTTTTTGGCCTACTTAGTACCGCCCTCAATTTTGTTCATCCCTTTATCAACCATCGTGTTTCAGTTGGGGCTCTTTGATACCAAATGGGCTTTGATATTGACCTACCCTACTTTTCTGATCCCTTTTTGCACATGGTTACTGATGGGATACTTTAAATCGATTCCCTATGAGTTAGAAGAGTGTGCGCTCATGGACGGGGCCACGAGACTGGAGATTTTGATCAAAATTGTGTTGCCGTTATCTATTCCCGGTCTGATCTCCGCAGGAATATTTGCATTCACTTTGTCTTGGAACGAGTTTATTTATGCGCTCACATTCATATCATCTTCTGAGATGAAAACAGTGCCAGTAGGCGTCGTCACCGAGTTGGTTGATGGGGACGTCTACCATTGGGGACCTTTGATGGCTGGGGCCTTATTTGGCTCACTCCCCGTCGCAGTTCTTTACTCGTTCTTTGTTGAGCAGTATGTGTCAGGTATGACCGGCGCGGTGAAAGAATAAAGTTAGGAGTTGTTGGCCCGCATTTTTATGGAATGCGCGTGAACCGTATCCACTAAAACCTTTACTTGCTCGGGCGGGGTGAATTGACTGATGCCGTGACCAAGATTAAAAATATGGGTGGGCCCGCTGCAACTGATGTCTGTATGAGGTTTACCAAAACTCTCAAGCACATCGACTACTTCACGCTCAATAGCCTGTGCAGGAGCAAACAGCACATTAGGGTCTATGTTTCCTTGGAGTGCTTTGCCAGGAGTGCCTGCACGTCCTCCAACGCGGTGTCGTGCAGCGCTTAAATCCGCAGTCCAGTCCAACCCGAGGACCTCGCAGTCCATGTCAGCCATCTCGTCCAACCAAACTGCGCCACCCTTGGTAAATACGATTCTTGGTATGACCTGACCCTCATGCTCTTTTTTGAGTTGCGAGAGGACTCTTGTGGTGTACTGCAAACTAAAGCTCTTGAAAGCGGTGTGAGCAAGCACTCCGCCCCAGGAATCAAAAATCATGACGGCCTGTGCACCTGCCTCTATTTGAGCGTTTAGGTACTGGGCTACAGAGTCAGCGTTGATCTTTAAAATCTCATGCATCAAATCTGGCCTTGAGTACATCAAAGACTTAACCAGTCTGTAATCATCTGAGCCCGCACCTTCAACCATGTAACACGCCAATGTCCAGGGGCTACCCGAAAATCCAATCAAGGGCACTCGTGAGTCAAGAGCTTTTCGAATAGAGCTCACAGCGTCAAAGACGTACTTCAGCTTATTCATATCGGGCACCTGCAACCTTGCCACATCGCTCTCGGTTCTCACTGGACTTGCAAACCGGGGCCCCTCTCCTTGTGCGAAAGAAAGCCCAAGTCCCATGGCATCGGGGACAGTCAAAATATCACTAAATAAAATAGCAGCGTCCAACTCGAAACGATCAAGCGGTTGGAGTGTTACCTCGGTAGCATAGTCCACATTAGTGGCCAGCCCCATAAAGGATCCCGCCTTGGCGCGAGTTGCACAGTACTCGGGTAAGTAGCGCCCCGCTTGTCGCATCAACCAGACCGGGGTGTGGGGGGTTGCCTGCCTTAGACAGGCGCGAAGGAAAGTGTCATTTATTAGTGGCTTATTCATTTCACTATTCTCTCAGAAAGAAGGCTACAAATACAAAAGCCCAAATCTTAGGATTTGGGCTTTTGAGAGGTTTAAGCTTCTGGCTTTTGTTTCCTGGCCAAAGTCCATGCATGGGCCATGCATGGACTTTGGACTTTGGACTTTGGGCCTGAGCTTAACTTTTGTCTAGCTGTCTTTTTTAATATTTATCAACCCATTAAATGTCAAGCACTTTTGATTGCATTAGCGGTCATGGGTAACTGACGCACACGCTTACCCGTCAAACTCGCAACAGCATTGGCAATCGCTGGACTAATCAACGCAGTCGCAGGCTCACCAATTCCACCAGGCTTTTCAGTACTCTTCACCAATGTGATGTCAAACACAGGGGACTGGTTCATCCTCACCAATGGGAATTGATTGAAGTTGGTTTGTTGAATACGCCCATTTGCAAGCGTGATCTCTTGCATCAACGCAGCACCCATACCAAAGACAACGCTGGATTGAATTTGAGCTTGAACCGTATCTGGGTTCACCATATACCCAAGATCTGCTGCGACGGTCACTTTATGGACCTTGACTGAGCCATCTTCAAGCATAGAGACTTCAGCCACTTGAGCCATGAATGTGTCATACCCCTCCATGATGGCAACACCCAAAGCACGTCCATTCGCCAAAGGTTTGCCCCATCCAGCTCGCTCGGTGGCAGTTTTAAGGACATTTACAAACCTTGGCTTCTCGTTCAGCAAAGCTAAGCGGTAAGCAACTGGATCTGCATTGGCCTTCTTTGCTAACTCATCAATGAAGCTTTCGTTTGCGAAGGTATTCATCAAATGGCTAACCGATCTCCAGTAACCCACTCTTACTCCCGCATCGTATTTAACTTGGTCGTACTGAGTTGCAGGAATCTTGTAGGGACTCTCTAAAGCTTCGACCATAAAAGGATCCGCTACATCTGCAGGCAGTCCAAACAAACGCCCTGTGATGGACTGAGAAGTAACGCGGTGAGTCAACGCACTTGGTTTACCCTCTGCATCAGTAGCAGCAACCAAAGTATTTACCGACATGGGGCGGTAAAAGTCATGCGTCATATCATCTTCACGACTCCACAACAACTTGACTGGCTTGTTGACTGCTTTGGAGATCTGTGCGGCTTGGACGATAAAGTCCAAATCAATACGTCTACCAAAACCGCCGCCTAAAAAGGTGGTGCGCAGTGAGACATCCTCGGGCTTGATACCTAAGATGTTTGCAACTGTTCCCTGAGCCCCGTCTTGCCACTGAGTTGGGCCAATGAGTTGTACTTTTCCGCCCTTAAAGTACGCCGTAAAGTTCATGGGTTCAAGAGGTGAGTGAGACAACAGTGGGGTTGTGTACTCTGCTTTGTGGACCTGTTTAGAGGCTGCGATGACGTCAAGTGGTTTGCCTGCGCTCACCATTCCCAGGGACTTACCCGAGACTGAGGCCGCCTTGGTTGCGTCCATCATGGCTTTGCTATTGAGATTTGCTCCGACACCTTCATCCCAAACGATCTTCAAAGCTTTCCTAGCCTGGTTGGCACGCCACCATGTATTGGCAACTACGGCAACACCATCAGGGATTTGAACGACAGATTGAACACCCGGCATTTTTTTGGCAACAGAGTCATCTACGCTTTTAACGGTGCCTCCAATTACGGGGCACTGCTCAAGTGCAGCGTAGACCATGCCTGGAAGTACGACATCAATTCCAAACTCCGCGGTGCCGTTGGTCTTTGCAGGGGTATCAAGTCGTGGGGTAGATTTACCCACGATCTTAAAGTCTTTGGGATCTTTGATAAAGGGCTTCTCTGGCACTGGCAATTTAGAGGCTGCCTCGGCGAGTTGGCCGTAAGTTGCTTGCTTGTTACCTGGTCCCGTTACTACACCGTCTTTGGCTGTTAACTGGGAGACTGGAACTCCCCACTTAGCAGAGGCAGCGGATAAAAGCATCTCACGCACTTGTGCACCAGCTACGCGTAACTTCTCCCAACCATCTCTAACAGAGGTGGACCCTCCGGTGAGTTGAGGACCACCCAGAAGAGGGTTTCCATAAGTTTTTGCGTCCGGGGGAGCAAATGACACTTTGATCTTTTTCAGATCTACGTTCAACTCCTCCGCTATCAACATCGGCATAGAGGTGTATACACCTTGGCCCATCTCCGAGCGAGCAGAAATCAAAGTGATCGTGTTGTTATCTGCAATATGCACCCAAGCATTGGGTGTGTGAAGCATGGCAGCAGCTTCAGCGTCTTTACCAATGGATAACGATACACCCATTAACAAGCCACCTGCAGTTACCGCAGAGGCTTTAAGTAGGCTACGTCTTGACAGCTCAACCTGCGTGTCTGGATGAGAAGCACGAGGAGCAGCTGAAGTTTTATTTCTATTAAATGTAAGTGTCATGTTCTTATTCCTTTAGCGGTAAATTGATTTTAAGCACTACGCATAACTTGAGCAGCGTCTTTGATGGCCGCTTTAATGCGTGAATAAGTTCCACACCTACAGATATTGCCACTCATTGCGGCGTCTATTTCTGCATCAGTTGGGTTTTTGTTGGTCGCAAGCAATGCTTGTGCACTCATCAATTGACCTGACTGGCAGTATCCGCACTGGGGCACGTCGTGCTTAATCCAAGCCACTTGGAGTGGGTGTTTGTTATCAACGCCCATGCTCTCGATAGTTGTGACCTTTTGACCAGCCACGGATTGCAAAGTGATTGAACATGAGCGAACAGCTTGTCCGTTTAACTGCACGGTACACGCTCCACAAAGCGCTGCACCACAACCGTACTTTGTGCCAGTCATACCTAGCTCGTCCCGGATGACCCATAGTAGAGGTGTGTCTGCCTCGGCTTTTGCAGAGACCGTCTTACCGTTTAATTGAAAGCTTACGCTCATGAACAACTCCTTGAATATGAATCTGTAAATACCTGAGTAATCTAACCGCTTTGAGAGCCCAAAACGGCTAGGGTTAACACTTAATTAAGAACGATATTGTAACCTTTGGAATTAATCCAACTCACTTAATGATCAATAAACAGCCGCATGTGCATCCACATACAAAGCGTAAAGTGAATGACTACTTGCCATGTACAAGCGGTTATTCTTAGGACCACCAAATGCTACGTTTGGACATCTTTCTGGCAATTTGATGAATCCAATTGGTTTTGCCTGTGGATTGAGAACAAGTACCCCGTCTAAATCTTCTGATTTCCCCCTGAGCGCCAGAAAAGGTCTACCCGTTCCAGTTGATGTGAGATCGGTTTGAAGCAATCCGTTGCTTCCGTACCCGCACCACAAATTGCCGTCCCTGTCCACTCTAAAGCCGTCAAGCGCGCCTTGATCAGCTGCATCATAAAACTTCACCTTGTTGGACAAAGTGCCGTCAGGGGCAACGTCGAAACTCCAAATACTTCGGTTAGGAGTAGGTCTGGCCTCTACCACATAAAGCTTTTTCTCATCGGGTGAGAACGCAAGCCCGTTGGGATTGAAAATATCAGTAATAACAGCGGTTAAAGTACCGTCCTTCTCGATTCTGTATACATTGGTGGTTGCTTGTTCGCTTGGGGCTTTTATGCCCTCCCAGTCACCGCTGATTCCAAAGAGTGGATCTGTGAACCAAATGGTTCCATCTGATTTACAAACAATATCATTTGGTGCGTTAAGTTTTTTGCCCTGGTAATTGTCGGCCAAAACCGTTATTTTGCCGTCAAATTCAGTTCTGGTCACGCGTCTTGTATTTGAATGCTCGCAGGTGATTAATCTTCCTTGCAAATCTTTCGTGTTTCCATTAGCGTAGTTAGAGTTTTCTCTAAAAACAGTTGTCTTTCCTGTGGCTTCATCGAACTTCATGATTCTTTGGTTCGGAATGTCACTAAAGAGAAGGTAGCCGCCCTTGGGGAAATAAACAGGCCCCTCAATCCATCTGTAGCCGGTTGAGATTTGCTCAACGCTGCTGCTGTAAATTCTGTACTTCAAAAAACTAGGATCTAAGACCAATACGGATGGATCTGGGTAACGTTGGTTGGGACTAAAGGGAAAAGATTGAGCACCTGCGCCGCCTAGTGCGCCCAGTCCAATCAGACTTGTAGATGTTTGTAAAAATTTTCTACGATTTTTTGCAATTTCAACCATTTTCTATTACCCTTTAAAAATCAATTGTGAAGGTTGAATGATACGGTTGAAAGTCGATAAATAGTGAGGAATTAAGGGGTCCATTTAAGGGGGAAAACCCTTGTGCAAAAACATGAGTAGTTTGTATGAAAAAATCAATTTAGCCTAGTGAACCGACTACTCGTTCATTTTCGACTTACAAAACAGCACCCATACATTCTCAAAACTCACCTCATCACCCCTTAGACACTCACAAGGGGACAGTTTTAACAGCTCCCTAGGTTTTAATTAGACCATCATGAACTTTGTCACCTTACTGCAAAATAGATTAATTAGACTTTAGTAATATATAGAAAATGAGTGCAAACACAGCTTCTATCCAGTGCGGATGTAATAATTGGCGCTATCGCTGATCCGCGCGACAGTGCTAAATCAATCAAAGCTCAAAGCTCAAAGGTCAAGGCTCAAAGGCCTATTTTCTGAAGTTGCCCAAAATTACTCAAAAATCTAAAGCCATCCATAACAATTACCAATAATTACCCATAATTAGCAATAATTCCCAACCATACCTTACCTTCCTGCACACCGTAAATGGTCTGTGACACAGAAATTTTAGAGGTACATTTGCTCCATGACTTATCAAATTAGCGCTTTATTTCCAACCCATTTTTTTAACAACTACTTTGTCAGATTTATTTATTTAGCAAAAGCCACTTTTAAACCACTAATGACAAAGTCATTTTTAACAACTTGTTTTTTTCTTGGCTCTGTTCTTTTAGCCCCGTCGCATGTCTTAGCGCTCGATGAGTTGGTGACCAAGGAGGTCTTTGAACTCCCGCAGTACAACACTGTTGGTGGCCAAGTGATTAGAAACATCAAAGTGGGATATGAGACCTATGGTCGCTTAAATGCAACCAAAGACAATGCAGTTTTGATTTGTCACTTCCTCACCGGTACGTCCCATGCGGCAGGCAAGTATCAAAAGAATGATCCCATTGTGGGATATTGGGATACGATCATAGGGGCTGACAAAGCCATTGATACCAAAAAATACTTTGTGCTGAGTACCGACACTTTAGTCAACTTAGGGGTGAGTGACCCTCACGTAATCACAACCGGGCCTGCCAGCATAAATCCCGTAACAGGCAGATATTATGGATTTGGTTTTCCCATTTTGACCATACAAGACTTTGTCAGAGTTCAAAAGGCACTTGCCGATAAACTGGGAATCAAAAAATTTGTAGTCGTCATGGGGGCCTCTATGGGCGCGATGCAAACCATTGAATGGGCGGTTGATTATCCTGATATGGTTGAGAAAATAATACCTGTTGCTTCAAATGGCTTTGAGACAAGTGCCTACATGATTCAAACACTGCATAACTGGTCTTACCCCATTTTGATGGACCCTGCCTGGAACCACGGCGATTACTACGGGCCCGGCAAACGCCCTCCAACCCGGGGTCTAACGCACGCCCTTGAAGAGGTGACCTTGAGCTCGCGCTCTGTCCAGTGGGCTCAAAATATATTTTCTAATAAAACCGCCGTAGAGGGACAACTGCCCTCTCAGCAGTGGGCCTATCGATACGCAATCGAGCAAACATTTACCCAAGCCGCTGAGGACAGAAGCAAAATCTCGGACGCCAATCATTTCTTGTATCTTGTGAGGGCTCAGCAAGTCTTTAAAGCAGGCAACTTCAGCGACACCCAACAAGCGATCGAACAAGTTCAAGCAAAGTCATTATTTATATCTGCATCAAGTGATTTACTTTTTTTCCCGTCCTACGCAAAGTCTGCTGTCAACCAACTTAAAGCGGCAGGTAAGAGTGCTAGTTACATAGAAATAAACGGCACAGGCGGTGACTTGGATTCAATCACTGAGATTGAATCAGTCGCTGATCAGATCAAAGATTTCGTTGATCACTGAGAAAGGTTAACGGGTTTGTGAGAAAGACTTAGATCATTATTAATAAAATTGATTCAAATTGATTCAAATTGATTCACTTAGCTCAGGTTGTAGTTTGAACCTTTGAAACCAGCTCATCTACTGGTCAGCAGTTATATGCGCTTCCCTAACCAACTTATCATATTTAAGCGATTCAGCTTTCACAAACTCAAAGAACTCCTGGGGTGAGTTCCTAGGCACGCTCATGTTCTCTGCTTCAAATCGAGACTTGAGTTCAGGAGTTTCTAAAATAGCATTGATATCTTTGTTTAGAGATTGAATGATGTATTGAGGTGTACCTTCGGGGGCAAATACACCGCCCCACAATGAGAAATTGAACCCGCTTAAACCAGACTCGGAGACCGTTGGTATGTCTGGTAAGAGCTTCATGCGCTTTGGAGTGGAAACTGCAAGAGCGCGCAGCTTTCCTCCATTCAACTGAGGAACTGCGGCACCGGCGCTACTAAAAAACATACTAATTCGCCCCGCCATTAAGTCCGTCATCAATGGACCAACTCCTTTGTAAGGGATATGTACCATGTCAATTTTTGCACCAAGCATCAACGCACTTGCTGATAGATGACCAGGAGTTCCTGCGCCAACTGATCCAAAACTCAATCCCCCAGGATTGGCTTTTGCCATTGCAATCAAATCTTGTAGATTTTTGATGGGGCCTTGCGCAGAGGTCAAAAGAATCAATGGCGCATTAGCAACCAATACAACCGGTACGAGTTCCTTCATAGGGTCGTATCCCAGGTCCTTGATCAACACTCTGTTCAAAACAATCTCACCCGTTTGCCCCAAAAGCAAGGTATAGCCGTCTGGTTTTGATTTTGCTGCTAAACGGGTACCCACAGTGCCAGCAACACCGGGTCGGTTATCTATCAAAATAGGCTGCTTGTAGACAGGCGCCAAGTGCTCAGAGATCAATCTTGCCAGCAAATCACCCTGACCACCTGGGGCGTAGGCAACAAGCATATTGATCGGTTTATTAGGATAGGAGGTGCTGCTAGTCTGGGTACTTTGTCCAGACGGCGACTGATTGGCATCCTGCGCAGGCCCAGCAAAAGCAAATGCAGTGCAGAACAAATAAAAATTGATGACCAAACTGATCAGCAATTTACAGCTCAATGCACTACCCCCGGGGGTCTCAGCCGATTGTGGTACTTTTAAAAAAATCATTGATTTTTATTGTCCACATTCTCAGAATTCCACCCACCCCCCAAAGCTTTAACGAGTAGCACGGTGTTAAGGAGTTGTTGCCCCTTGTTTTGAACTTCTTGTCTTGCGTATCCAAGGTGAGTTTGTTGGGCTAACAAAAACTCTAGTTGATTGGAGGCGCCTGCCTCGTACCTTGCCTGCGATAAAGACCAAGCGTTCTTGGAACTCTTAACAGCGACGCTTAATGATTTGGATGCATCAAGCAAAGACTTTTGAGTGGAGAGGCTGTTCTCGACCTCTTCAAACGCATTTAGAACTGTTTGCTTGTACGCTGCAACGGCTTGGGTGTTTGCAGCCTTTGCAGCATTCACGCCCGCCTCTGTTCGACCGGCGTCATAAAGAGTTTGTGTTGCCGACAATCCAACGGACCAAAGTAGCGCTGGAGTGGAGAAAAGTAAATTCCTGTTGTTGGCATCTGATCCGTAGACCTCACCTAAGTTTAAGGTGGGGAAATAGGCTGCTTTAGCAACCCCGATTTGCGCATTCGCAGCTGCTACGGCGCGCTCAGAGCTTGCGATATCGGGGCGTCTCTCTAGCAACTGGGCGGGTTGAACAAGGGGCACCTGTGGGGGTGTCGGCAATTTAGCCGATTCAGCAATTGAGAAATTAGATGCAGCTACTCCAGTCAAAGTTGCAATGGCGTGTTCAAACTTTGAGCGCTGATCTACTAAATTTTGTAATTGAGACTCAGTACCTGACATCAATGCTCGTTGTTGTTCAACATCCAATTGTGAGGAAGCTCCAAGTTCGTAGCGACTGCTCACGAAGTTCAATGCGCTTTTTTGAGAGCCCAAAATCTCCCTGACCAAAGAGATCTCCGTGTCCAACTCTCTTAGTGAAAAATAGCTTACTGCAAGTTGAGCTGTCAGTATGAGCTTGGTATTTTCAAAATCAGAGGCTATTTGCTGCTCCGTAGCTTTAGCACCCTCAATCTGCCTTCTCACTCGCCCCGCTAGGTCAAGCTCGTAACTTACATTAAGAGCTGCATTAAAGTCACTTTGCTGTACCGGACCAGACCAAACTTGGCCTTGCTGAGAGATAGGTCGGTCAGCAGAATTTCTGCTTCGAGTAGAACCAGCAGTCATACCAAGTCTTGGGAGTAACGAGCTATTTGCGGAGGCAGTTTGCGCTCTAGCTTGATCAAGCCTTGCCTGGGCAAGAGCTAGGTTATTGTTGCTGGTAAGAGTTTGGTACTCCAGGCGATTTAAATCAGCGTCTCCAAATACCTCCCACCAGCGCCCCTTGATAGCTCGATCCATAGGAATGGCCTGTCTCCATCCGGGCTCAGTTTTCCATTGATTGGGAGTCACCAGCGTTGGCTTTACGTAGTCTGGGCCAACCGCACTACACCCACCCAGCACTGACAAACAAACAAGAAGGGAAACTGAACTGTACCTCCATGAGCCTTTAAAGCTCTCGGGCTTTAAGCTTTTTGCTAATGATTGGGGACTCAGGGCTGTCATCAAGAAGGACTCCGCACGTTAGCACTGGGTTTAGGCGGAGTTGAGGCGCCCGGCTCCTTTGAATCTTGTGGCTTGCTGTCTTTATTATCTTGTCCCTTAGCACCATCATTCTTAGCACCATCATTCTTAGCACCATCATTCTTAGCACCATCATTCTTGGCACCATCAGTTTTAGCAGCCTCTGATTTTCCACCCTCAGTTGCCGGTTTAACAGGTGCAGGTAGCGGTTTAGCAACCACCAAATCTCCGTTCACCAAAGAATCAGAAGGATTGATGATGACTTTGTCTGTGATCTCAAGCCCAGAAGTCACAACCAACATCACACCCAAATCACGTCCTATAGTTATTTTTTTCAAACTCACACGCCCCTGATCATCGACTACACCAACCATGACACCATCTGGTCTGAACAGCACCGCATTATTGGGTAAAGTCCAAGTAGCCACTTCAGCTCTCTCTTTGGTTTGAAGTTCTACTGAGCCATAAGAGCCAGGCAATATCTTCTTGTCCGTATTTGGGATATTAATCTCAATTTGTAGAGTTCGAGAGGCAGGATCAATCGCACCAGAAGTTCTAACCACTTTTCCTTTAAATTTCTTGCCAGGCATCTCCGCCAAGCTCACAAAAGCTTCCATCCCCTGCTGCACATCGGGTGAATAAGCCTCTGGTACTTGAACGTATAAGCGAAGTGGATCGATTTGAGCAATTGAGAACATTGCCTTAGGGGCGCCACCATTACCCGCATCAACCAAATTTCCTACATCAACATTGCGTTTAGTGATCAGCCCAGTAAATGGAGCAACAATTTTGTTATATGTGACCAACTGAGTTAGGCGTTGAACATTGGCCTCAGAGGCGTCTAAGTTTGCCTTCGCTAAGTTGTAAGAATTGCTTCGCTCATCTAATTCTTGTTGGGATACAGCGTCCTTTTGTCTTAGAGCCTTCCAGCGCTCAAGGGAACTTTTCGCAAGTTGCAAATTCGCCTCAGTCTGAGCACGTGAGGCTTTGGCCTCCGCAAGTTGTTGCATTACCTCTGGAGTGTCAATTTGAGCAAGTACTTCACCTTTTTGTACTTGATCTCCAATGTCCTTGTACCAACGCTCCACATATCCACTGATCCTTGCGTAAATAGGGGTCTCTGTGTAGCCCTGCAAAGTACCTGGCAAGAGTAATTTTTTAGCAGGACTACCCGCTTTTGGATTGATAAAGTAAACAAATTGCTTGGAGTTCTCTGCATTAGAGGCAGCCAAGGCCGTCGCGTGGATTTGCCTAAATCCTACGATGACAGCACTTGCAATTAAGAGTAAAGCGAAAAAAATGAATGCGGTTTTTTTTAGTTTTCTTAACATAGCGATACGGGGTACGTTGTGAGCTGCAGCATGTTCGTGTAAGCCGTGCATAGCAATTGAGGCGTGGCGGTTAGACATTTCAAACTCTTCCTTGTGGTGAATTAGGACTCGTCGTGGTCGTCATCTGCTGAGTCAATGCACCACTTGTGGTAATGCTAGATTGGACAGTCGAGGCCCCAAGCTTAGTGCCTTGTGATGAAGGTCCCACAGGAGCTCCACCCCCGCCTAAGCTACCAGAGGAATTTGGTCCGTCTTGTTTCTTCTTTTTGTGGGCTATCCAACGGTGGATACCCGCAAAGACCACAGGCACAAAAAAGAGGGTTGAGAATGTTGCAAAGATAAGACCCCCTATGGTTGCCCTGCCCAGTGGAGCATTTTGCTCTGCACCCTCCCCCCATCCTAGCGCCATTGGGAGCATACCTATGATCATTGCCAGTGCCGTCATCATGACAGGGCGAAGACGTGTCATACCTGCCTCAAGGGCCGCTGACAAAGGCGGCTCCCCCGCAAGGAGTCTCTCTCGAGCGAATGAAACCACCAAAATACTATTCGCAGTTGCAACCCCCATGGTCATAATTGCACCCGTCAAAGCAGGCACACTCAGCGGAGTACGGGTTAGGAATAGCATCCATGCAATGCCAGCCAACGCAGCAGGCAATGCGGTAATGATGATGAATGGGTCTAACCAAGACTGAAAGTTCACAACAATTAAAAGATAAACCAACACAATTGCCATAGCCAAACCCACACCCAGTCCGAGGTAGGAGCTTTGCATAGTCTCTACTTGACCACGTAAATTAATAGTCGTACCTTTAGGAAGATTAGGTCTAATCGAATCTATCGCTTGGTTAACCTCTTTTGCAACACTACCTAAGTCCCTACCCGAGACACTCACATACAAATCCACAGCAGGTGTAATGTTGTAATGCGTTGCAATAGCTTGTTGGTGACCTGGACGAACGCTCACCAAATTACCAAGAATTTGTGATTTTGAGGGATCCCCTCCTACAGCATTCACAGGTGTTTGAAGCAATTTGTCCAATGAGTCGACTTGGTACTGGGGTGTTTGAACTGCAATGTTGTAAACCACCCCATTTTTTGGATCTAACCAAAAAGCAGGAGCTGTTTGAAAACTTCCTGACAAAGAGACCAACATGTTTTGAGCAACGTTATTGGGAGCCAAGCCCAGTTGCAAAAGTTGATCCCGGTCCACCACTAAGTTTTTAGTGGGTTGGTCAATGCGCTGCAAAATATGAACATCAACAGCACCGTGAATTTGCTTAACCTTGGTTTGCAATTCACTGGCTAGTCTGTAATTTTCCTTCACATTAGAGCCACTGAACTGAATATCGATCGCAGCAGGTTGCCCAAAATTCAATATCTGAGTGATGATGTCAGCGGGTTGGAAATATATCTCCAGGCCCGGAAAAAGCGCAGGCAACTGAGCTCTTAATTGTTCAATGTATTCATCCGTTGGCTCATGCTCTGGATTAAGAGCGACTTGGATTTCACCGTCAAAGGTTCCAATTGATCCTGAGTTGCTGTAGGCTAAATTGATTCCACTGTACGGCAACCCCAAGTTATCAAGGATGGTGCCAAGGTCTTTCTCCGGGATGATGCGGCGTATCTCGCGCTCTATTTGATCTGCATAGCGGGCAGTTTCCTCGATCCTGGTACCAGTAGGTGCCCTAAAGTGTAGCCGTATGAGACCCGCATCAACAGAGGGGAAGAAGTCTTGTCCAACAACCGTAAAGAGGCCGCAAGACAAAATACAAAAAGCCATGAAACCAATAATGAAGTTTCTGCGCCTTGGCAGTAGGGTCGACAGTATCACTACATATCCACTCCTAAAACGCTCGAAGGCCGTATCAAAGCCGTAATAAAGGCGTTGAAAGAAATGTGGATCATCGGCGCGAGGCGCCCCGTGATCATGGCCACGCATCATGAGCATCACCATGGTTGGCACCAAGGTTCGTGATAATACATAAGATGCCAACATGGCAAACACTACAGCCTCTGCTAGCGGAACAAACAAATACCTTGCAACTCCAGCCAAGAAAAACATGGGCACAAACACAATACATATACAAAGGGTTGATACAAAGGCGGGTATGGCGATTTCACCCGCACCCTCCAAAATAGCCAAATCAAGCTCTTTGCCCATTTGCATGTGACGCTCGATGTTCTCAATGGTCACAGTTGCATCGTCCACCAAAATACCAACCGCTAAGGCAAGCCCTCCAAGCGTCATCAAATTGATCGTCTCACCCATAGCGAAAAGCATCAAAATAGACGAAAGCACGGACAAAGGAATAGACACTGCAATGATGCAGGTGCTGCGCCAATTACCTAAGAAAAGCAAAATCATGGCGGCAGTTAAACACGCAGCTATCAGCGCCTCTCTTAACACCCCTTCAATAGCGGATTGAACAAAAAGGGATTGATCAAAGAGTGGGGTTATCTTCAAGTCAGGCGGTAGCGACTGAGACACTGTGGGCAATAAGTCTTTTAACTTGGTCACAATATCTAGAGTTGATGCGCCGCCGTTTTTCAATACAGAGATCAAAACCCCTCTTCGTCCGTCTTGCCTGGAGATATTGGTTTGCGGTGTGAAACCATCCCGAACGTTACCAATATCACTTAGGTAAATACTCGCACCATTTGAGATTCTGATAGGTATCTTGTTGAGACCTTCAATGGTTGAAGGTGACCCGTTTAAGTCGACCGTGTACTCAGTCTCGCCAATTTTCGCAGTTCCCCCTGGCAGTACTAAATTCTGAGCGTTAATGGCACTTATAACGTCTGAGGGTGTGAGCCCCTTAGACTGAAGTGCGTTTGTATCCAGGTCAACTGAGATGACCCTTTGCTTACCGCCGTAGGGATAGGGAATTGCAGCGCCCCTAACAGTAATCAATCTTGGGCGTAAAAAATTAATTGCAGTATCAAAAAGGCTTTGCTCCGACATAGAAGGCGAAGACAGTCCCAATTGAATTACGGGGATACTTGAAGCCGAGTACTTCAATATATTAGGAGGCACAGAACCTGGAGGTAAATTACGCAGAACCGACTGCTCAACCGCAGTCACCTGGGCAATAGCAGTTTGTATATTGGCATTGGGTTGAAAGAACAGCTTAATAACTGCAACACCAGCTAGCGTTTGCGATTCAATATGCTCAATATCATTAACGATGGTTGTAATACCACGCTCATTCACGCTCGTAAAACGTGAACCCATCTCTTCTGCAGAAAGCCCAGAATATGTCCAGATGATACTGATAATGGGGATGTTAATCTCTGGGAAGATATCGGTTGCCATCCTCATTAAAGTCAAAGGAGTAGCAAGAATAATGAGCAACGCCATCACAATGAATGTGTAGGGCTTGCGAAGGGCAACATTGACAATCCACATCTAAGGGGCTCTCTCGATTAGAAAAGGCTCAATTTCTTGAGCCTAAAGTGGTCAGCGCAAGATAGCGCACCCATTCGCTAATTGTGCACTAAAAAGAATCTTTGATCGCTGGCTAGTTCTTAAGAACTAAGTAACTACACTATAACGTAAGTTATTGATACAAATGCATATTTTGTCTGACGAACAAAGTAAAGATTTGCAAGGACAAGGATTACGACAAAGACAAGAAAAAGGTAAGCATCCGATATCGATGCGCAAAGATGTACACTGAACTATTACTCACCAACTAAGGCATTTCATGGCTAAGGGTCAACAAAAATCCAACAAAGAGTCTAAAAAACCTAAAAAAGATACATCAGATGCTAAGCCCATTGCAGTTGATGCAATGCGACCCAAGCCCATAACAACAACTATTATCCCCAGAGGCAAAAAGCCAGTTCAATAGAGTTTTACGCCAAATGCAGACCTCAAGTTTCTACGTTTGGCGTCCTCAGAGCTTAATCTACAACGGCTCCAGAGTCTTTGACTACTTTGGCCCACTTGATTGTCTCAGCCTTAATAAAGTCACCTAACTGGGTGGATTTAAGGTTTCCTGCATTGACTCCTTGCTCTGTAAAGTGTTTGAGTAAGTCAGGGTCTTTCAAAACTTTGGCAAGCTCAAGTGTTAACTTGGCCTCAATGGACGGACTGAGACCTTTGGGAGCCATTAGCGCATACCATGTTGTGACCTCATAGCCTTTGACGCCGGCTTCACTGACAGTTGGCAAATCTGGAAACACACTT